>NZ_CP133464.1:300000-567798 GCF_031191185.1 Prevotella nigrescens
TCTATGGAGTTCCGATACTCGTCTAATGTGGTGGCGCCAATGCATTGTATGGTGCCGCGGGCGAGTGCCGGCTTCAGTATGTTGGCTGCATCCATGGAGCCGGGAGTGGAGCCTGCCCCGATGAGGGTATGTATCTCGTCGATGAAGATGATGACATCGGGGTTCTGTTCAATCTCTTTTATCAGGGCGCGGATACGTTCTTCGAACTGTCCGCGGTATTTCGTGCCTGCCACAACCCCTGTCAGGTCGAGCGTTACGACACGTTTGTTAAAGAGAATTGGCGATGTCAGGCGGTTCACAATGAGCTGTGCGAGTCCTTCAACGATGGCGCTTTTTCCCACACCGGGCTCTCCTATGAGTATAGGATTGTTCTTCTTGCGCCGGCTTAATATCTCGCTTACTCTCTGTATTTCCTTTTCGCGTCCCACGACGGGGTCGAGTTTACCCTCTGCCGCTGCCTTTGTCAGGTCGGTTCCGAAGTTGTCGAGCACCGGCGTATTGCTTCTGGGCATGTTTGCCTGTGCCGTTCTTGCATTTTTGTTGCTGCCGCTGTGCCGGTTCATGATGGGGTCTTCGTCTTCCTCTTCGTCTGCCATGCCGATGCCGTCTTGTACCGGATTGGTGGGCTGACGGAGCATTTCGAGCGCCGTTGCATAGTTGAGGTTGTTGTTTTGCAACACTTCTTTTGCTCCGTTTTCTACGTTATCGTGCAGAATGGCGAGCAGAATGTGTTGTACATCAACCGTTTGTGTACTCTGTATGCGTGCTTCCAACACTGCCAATTTTAGTATGTTGCTTGCCTGTTCGTTCAGCATTATGTCGTTAGAGTAGGTCAGTTGGCTTTGTTCCTCGCTTTTTATGCGTTCTTCCAGCTGGCTTTTTATGTTCTCTAAATTAAGGTTTAATGTCCCAAACATATTGCTGACAGCACCTTCTCGTTCTCTTAAGATGGCGAGCATGATGTGTTCCGGTCCTACAGCGTGGCTCGATAGCCTTTCAGCTTCCTCGCGACTGTACGACAGGACCTCTGAAACTTTGGGTGAAAACTGATTTATCATATTTCTCCTTTTACTTTCTTTATTATATGATTAGGTATGTTCCTTGTTCGATTTGTAATACAAATGGTGTGCCAAACAGAAAACAATGGCAAGCGAAACAGTGTCTGCTCCATCTTGCCATTGTTGTTTTTATAAAGCTTCGTCGTCGGGTTTACGAATGTTCCTCACCTTTTTCGTCTTCAGGTGTCTCTTCTTTCGCAGCCATGCAGCCTTGCGTTGTTCGTATTCTTCGTAATGTTTTTCGAGGAAGTTATCTGCCATGGAACTTGCTATAAACCACCGATATCTTTACATTACTCTTCGATTTGTCGCCTCCAAGCAGCATTACGCTCGACAAGCCCATATAGTGCGAAATCCTGGTAATGACTTCGTTGTTTTGCGAATCTTTCGTTTTCGTTACCTCTACAGGAATTACAAGCGCCTTTCCCCAATGGATATTGCTGGCAGCCGTGACTCTGTTGCGAACAAAATAGTTTACTATTCCAGCCACGTTGTTGAATTTATAGCTGTTCGTCTGAGCACTGTAGTTGGCTAAGAACGACGTTTTGTTGTCGAGTGCCTTGTTCTTGTTGAAGAACGTTTCAGCCAGTTCGGTAGGTATCAGCAGCACGTACGACGGTATGGACATCTTGTAGCCCGATGTGGCATGGCTTGTATAGCGTTGCAATTCGAACTTTGCCGTGTTGAGAGTGTCGTCCTCGTGTCCTCGCATAATGTCGTTCACAGGAAGTTCCACCTCTGTGAACAAGCCGGCAGGAGTCTTTAGATACGATGCGTCCGGATTGCTGGCAAGTGTCTGCAACTGGGTTCTGTCGAACACGAAGTTGGTCAATTGCAACACCTCTTCGGTACTTGTCAGGTGAGTTATGCCCGTTTTCACCTTGTTTCCGTCCTTTGCATCTTTGTAGCGGTAGTATATTACGAGCTGCACAGCCACTATGTTGGCAATGGAACCCATTCCGTTTGTTACCTTGAAGTAGAACCCCGGGCACACATTATGCAGGAAATTGTATATGTTTTGGAAGTTGTTTGGGTTTTCGTAGAACTTCCGCATCATGTACGTTCCATAGTTATTGTACTGTATTCCAGCCTTGTCCGTGTACGTCTGGTTAAGTTTTATGTGTATGCTTGGTGTGTGGTTCTTGTCTTTCTTTACGCTATCGGGTACTGAAAACTCTGTCAGCGTGTAGGTTGTGTTTGCTTCCAATCCGTTGTTGGCAGCCGTTCTGACATACCCTTCAGCCTCTGGGTCGAAGTTGGAATAGTTCTGCCGCCCCTCTTCAGCTGGCTTGTCGAGTTCGTAAGTGGTTACCTTGATAGGTGCTAACGAGTCTCCGTAGTGCGACTTGTAGTACAATAGCAGTTCGCAAGAGTCTGCAATAATCTTGCCGCCGGCGTCCTTGCTTGTTACGATGCCTTGTTCCGGCATTTTGTAGTTGGGCAAAACGTAGAGCTGAGACATTAAATTGGCAGTTACGTCCGACTGTGTTTCAGGGTCTTTCAGCTTTCCAAGGAAGCCGTCAGTGGTTCTTGAGAGCATGTTGCTTGCCAAAATGCTGCGTGAGCCAATATTGAACGTGTCGGTTTGTACGTTAAGTTTGTCTGCCTGATCGGTGAGCGAGCCGCCTATTCCATTGGTTGTGTCATCGCAGGCAGTAAGGACTAACGCTGTGAGAGCCAGCCCCAAAGCTAATATTTTTGCTTTCATTCCATTATCTTATTGTAGAACTCAGTGTATTGTTTCCTTACTTCTTCTTCGCTGTCGGGCTGCAACAGCATTTCCTTCTTGTTGTCTGCGGCATACTGTATAAGTTTCTTGTTTACGTCGTTGCTGGTCTGAATGATGCCGTCAGAGTAGTCTATGGCGAGCTTTCCCAATTCCTTGAAGTCGAAATTGTCGCCATATTTCTCTATCAGACCCAGCTCTGCGCTTTTGAATTCGAGGCATTGCTTGAACTTTTTGCCCAGGCTTCCGTGAGGTTGTTCGGCAAAAAGCGACGTAACAACCTTCGATTTGGCGAACTGTGGTTCGTCTTTGTAGGCAGTTTTCACGTAGAATGGGATTACGGCAGACATCCAACCCTGGCAGTGAATGACGTCCGGTGCCCACCGAAGCTTCTTTACCGTTTCCAGAACTCCCCGTGCGAAGAAGATGGCACGCTCTCCGTTGTCGGGGTAATCGTTGCCCAATTCGTCCTTGGTCATGGCTGGACGTTTCTGGAAATAGTCTTCGTTGTCGATGAAGTAAACTTGAATACGAGTCTGTGGTATGCTTGCGACCTTTATGATAAGTGGGTGATCCATATCGTCAATGATAAGATTCATACCCGAAAGTCGTATTACTTCGTGCAATTGACCGCGCCGTTCGTTGATGGCAGCCCATTTAGGCATGAACGTTCTAATCTCAAAACCGGCGTCTTGCATACATCGTGGCATGTCAGCACCAAAGGTTGCCATCTCCGAATCAGGGACATACGGAGCGATTTCTTGGTTGATAAACAATACTTTCTTTCCCATTTATAAATGCTTTACTGTCTGCAAAGGTACGAAAAACAATTGGAATTAGGGTCTAAAATCGTCGAAATCGTGTCTAAAAGATGGAATATTGCCATATTTTTAGCTATTTCTTACGAGTTTTAAATAAAATTGTTGTTACTTTGCAGCCGAAATATTGAGACGTCAGAATGAAAGTATTTGAAAGGATTGTCGATTTAAAGAACGAGCTGTTCCAGCTCCGCAAGCAAGGAAAAACCATCGGACTGGTGCCCACCATGGGTGCCTTGCACGATGGGCACGCCTCGTTGATAAGGCGAAGTGTGCAGGAAAACGATGCAACGGTGGTGTCGGTGTTTCTCAATCCCACCCAGTTCAACGACAAAAACGACTTGGAACGCTACCCGCGCACGTTGGAAGCCGATTGCAAACTGGCAGAAACGTGTGGTGCCGACTATGTTTTTGCACCGTCGGTAGCCGAAATGTATCCCACGCCAGATACCCGGCACTTCGAGTTTCCGCCCCAATCGACGGTCATGGAGGGTGCCAAGCGTCCCGGACACTTCAACGGAGTGTGCCAGGTAGTTAGCCGGTTGTTCTACATTGTGCGCCCTGACCGAGCCTATTTTGGCGAGAAAGACTGGCAGCAGATAGCTGTTGTGAAACGCCTTGTAGACTATATTAACGTTGATGTGGACATTGTGGAATGCCCGATAGTGCGCGATGAGGACGGATTGGCTAAGAGTTCGCGCAACACTTTGCTCTCTCCTGACGAGCGTGCCATAGCCCCTAATATATATAAGGTGTTGAAAGCAAGTGCCGAAGAGGTGGGAAAGACGAGCGTGCAGGAACTTCACGACAAGGTGGTGGCAGCCATTAATGCTGTCGATGGGCTGGAAGTGGAGTACTTCGACATAGTAGACGGCAACACGTTGCTGCCTGTACAGTCGTGGAACGATACGCCTTACATAGTGGGCTGCATTACGGTTTATTGTGGCAAGACGCCTGTCCGACTTATCGACCATATTAAATATAAGGGATAGACAAGCATGCAGATAGAGGTATTGAAAAGCAAATTGCACTGTGTTAAGGTTACCGAAGCCAACCTTAACTATATGGGGAGCATCACCATAGACGAAGATTTGATGGATGCCGCCAACATGATTGCCGGCGAAAAGGTACAGATTGTAGACAACAACAATGGCGAACGGCTCGAGACTTACATCATTAAAGGCGAACGGGGCACGGGCTGTATCTGCCTGAACGGGGCTGCGGCACGCAAGGTTCAGGTAGGCGACACGGTCATCATCATCAGCTATGCTCTGATGGACTTCGAGGAGGCAAAGGCATTCAAGCCCACCGTAGTGTTCCCTAAAGAGGGCAATAGGGTTTAGCCGTCCGTCGTTTTCTGTCCCGACCGGAATGCTGAAAGGAGCGCAGATAGGTGTAAATATTTTTCGTAAAGATGCCTATTGCGTAACAACCACATAACCAAAACGTTACGAAACTGGTTGTTTCGTGTTCCAAAAACGCCTGTCTTGCACGGTAAAAACGTATGTTTTGCAGCGTAAGACAGGCGTTTTTGCATTGCAAGACCGCTTCTTTTGTCTTTCCGTGTAAATTGTTTTTACAAAACAGAGGGTGCTGTCAGACTACTGTAATGGACACATGTCTTATGTACTATAGGTGTCATGGAAACATCAAGCGCCCTGGAAAACATAAGATACCTGTGGTTCTTATCTTGCTTAATCCCCTTCCGCATTAGACTATTTTAATCCTTTCTTCATCTTTTTTTCACCAAAAAGCAATGTGGAGACAAGATTATGTTATACTTTTGCACATTGTTTCAGAATGCACTAAAGAAGTTTTACAAAGATTGAAGGCATGGACAGACAAGTTTTTCAGACAAATTCGCGACAACGTTGGAACCGATTTAAATGGACGTTACGCGTGCTCCTGACCATCGCAATGTTGCTGGGAGCGGTGTTCTTGGCTATGTTTGCGCTGGAGGGAAGTCCGCGAATGCCTTTCCGCCACGACTATCGCAGCGTGGTTTCGGCAGGAAAACCTTTCTTGAAAGACAACAAAACGTCAAAAGAATACAAGTCGTTCCGCGACTTCTTTCAAGAGCAACGAATGCACAGCAACTATGCGCGTGTAGCCACAAGGCAACACCGCTTTGTAGGAAAAGCCAGGGGCTTGGCGCAGAAATACATAGCCGAATGGACCGACCCCCGTATGGGAATACGCTCGGCATGGTATGTAAACTGGGACAAACGTGCCTACCTGTCGCTGAAAAACAACATAAAACATCTTAACATGGTGCTGCCGGAATGGTTCTTCATAGACCCTAATACCGACCAACTGGAAAGCAGGATAGACCAGAAAGCACTCAAGCTGATGCACAGTGCAGGCGTACCCATCTTGCCAATGCTTACCAACAACTATGGAGCAAAGTTCCGTTCAGAACCCATCGGACGCATCATGAGCGACCCCAAAAAGAGAATGGCACTGATAAACCAGCTTGCCGACCAGTGCAAACAACACGGATTTTCGGGCATTAACCTCGACCTTGAGGACTTGAACATTAACGACAACGCACTGTTGGTAACGCTCGTGAAAGACTTTGCAACTGTTTTCCACGCCCACGGACTCTATGTTACACAGGCTATTGCCGCTTTCAACGACGACTACGACGTGCAGGAGCTTGCCAAATATGACGATTACCTGTTCCTGATGGCATACGACGAGCACAACTCAACCAGCCAACCGGGTGCCGTCAGCTCCCAACGCTGGGTGGAAAAGGCTACCGACTGGGCAGCCAAGAACGTTCCGAACGACAAGATTGTGCTGGGTCTGGCAGCCTACGGATACGACTGGACCGAAGGAAAAAACGTGGGAACAGCCGTCTCTTTCGACCAGATTATAGCCACGGCACAGAATGCCGGAGCCAAAATAGCGTTCAACGACGACACCTATAACCTTGATTTCAGTTACAAAGACGAAGGCAATGGCACGCTGCACCACGTGTTTTTCCCCGACGCTGCCACCACTTTCAACATCATGCGCTTTGGTACACAGTACCACATGGCAGGCTTTGGACTGTGGCGTTTAGGCACGGAAGACAAACGTATATGGCGATTTTACGGCAAAGACATGGCGTGGGAGAATGCTTCCAAGCTGTCTGTTAGCAAGCTGATGCAGCTGAATGGCACCGACGACGTGAACTTTGTAGGTTCCGGCGAGGTGCTCAACGTAACCTCGGAACCCCATCACGGCAAGATTTCCGTAACCATAGACAAGGACAATTGTCTGATTACCGAAGAATATTACCAGGCACTTCCCACCACCTACACCATACAGCGATTGGGCAAATGCAAGCCTAAACAACTGGTTCTGACCTTCGACGACGGTCCCGACGAGCACTGGACGCCAACCGTTTTAAGCACGCTGAAGAAGTATAAAGTGCCCGCAGCCTTCTTTATGGTGGGACTGCAAATGGAGAAGAACCTGCCTTTGGTGAAGCAAGTGTTCGACGACGGGCACACCATAGGCAACCATACGTTCACCCACCACGACATGTCGGAAAACTCGGACCGCCGTTCGTATGCTGAACTGAAGCTCACGCGCATGCTCATAGAAAGCATAACGGGGCAGAGCACCATTCTTTTCCGTGCGCCATACAATGCCGATGCCGACCCAACGGGGCACGAAGAGATATGGCCAATGATTATTGCGAGCCGCCGAAACTATCTTTTTGTGGGCGAATCGATAGACCCTAACGACTGGCAGCCGGGGGTTACAGCCGACCAGATATACAAGCGTGTCATAGACGGAGTGCACAACGAGGACGGACACATCATTCTTTTACACGATGCCGGAGGTGATACGCGCGAGGCAACAGTAGCTGCCTTGCCCCGGATAATAGAGACCTTGCAGCGCGAAGGCTATCAGTTTATATCCTTGGAACAGTATCTCGACATGAGCCGACAAACGCTTATGCCACCCATAGAGAAAGGAAACGTGTACTATGCCATGCAGGCTAACCTTAGTTTAGCCGAGTTCATCTACCACGTCAGCGACTTTCTCACGGCGTTGTTCCTCGTATTCCTGGTGCTCGGATTTGTGCGCCTGCTCTTTATGTACATACTTATGGTGCGCGAAAAGCGGACAGAAAACCATCGGAACTATGCCCCCATCAGTGCCGGAACAGCTCCTGAAGTATCGATTATCGTGCCTGCCTACAACGAAGAAGTAAACATTGTGCGCACCATCAGCAACCTCAAACAGCAAGACTACCCCAGTTTCCACATCTATTTGGTAGACGATGGGAGCAGCGACAATACGCTGGCGAGGGCACGCGAACAGTTCGGAAACGATGCGGAAGTTACGATTATAGAGAAGGAAAATGGCGGAAAGGCATCGGCTCTGAACCGTGGAATAGCAGCCTGCACCACCGAATATGTGGTTTGTATAGATGCCGACACGCAGCTGCAGTCCGATGCCGTGAGCAAGCTGATGCGCCATTTTGTTGCCGACAAGACGGGTCGCGTGGGCGCAGTGGCAGGCAATGTAAAGGTGGGAAACCAGCGAAACATGCTTACTTACTGGCAAGCCATAGAGTATACCACCAGTCAGAACTTCGACAGAATGGCTTATTCCAACATCAATGCCATCACGGTCATACCCGGAGCCATAGGCGCATTCCGCAAGAAAGTGTTGGAAGAGGTGGGTGGTTTCACCACTGACACGTTGGCAGAAGACTGCGATTTGACGATGAGCATAAACGAACGGGGCTACATTATAGAGAACGAGAACTATGCTATCGCCATGACCGAAGTGCCCGAGACACTCCGCCAGTTCGTAAAACAGCGCATACGCTGGTGCTTCGGTGTAATGCAAGCCTTCTGGAAACACCGTTCGTCGCTGTTTGCAACATCGGAAAAAGGTTTCGGAATGTGGGCTATGCCCAATATGTTGGTATTCCAATACATCATACCAACATTCTCTCCGCTGGCAGACGTGCTCATGCTCATAGGCTTGTTCACGGGCAATGCTGCTCAAGTTTTTATCTATTATTTAGTGTTTTTGCTTGTCGATGCAAGCGTTTCCATCATGGCTTACATCTTCGAACACGAACGTCTGTGGGTTCTTTTATGGATTATTCCACAACGTTTCTTCTATCGCTGGATAATGTATTACGTGCTTTTCAAAAGTTATCTGAAGGCTATTAAGGGAGAGTTGCAGACCTGGGGCGTGCTGAAGCGCACAGGACACGTAAAGAGCAACTGATGCCTTGCCCTGCAGATGGGGCAGAACCGGCAAGCCATGCCGTTACGATGGTGCCCCGTGCACCATGCTCTGCTTGTTCGGAAAGGGAGCTGTCAGTAGAGAAAAACATTTAAAGAACTTTCTTTTGCAGCATTTTTCTTGCTCTGATACAAAACTTTACATATCTTTGCAACGGAATTTTGGATAATAAAAGAAAACGTATCTAAAACATTGAAATCAAGGATTTGTACTTGTCCCATTTCTTAAACAGTGCGTGTTCTTGCTACGGTTAAGTCTTAAGATGTCTGAAAAGGTTCATTCGGATTGACGGAAACGCAGGTTTGTTCCAATCTACCACTAATAAAAAAACAATAATATCACATTTTAAAAGAAAGGACTTAACATGACAAAGGAAAAGTTTTTCGGAGGTATGGGCTGGGCAGGTATGGTTACATCGATATTGATGTACGTGTTCTACTTCCCACAAATCCTGAACAATTTAGATGGACACAAGGGCACTTTCATACAGCCTTTCATGGCAGGAATAAACTGTACGCTGTGGGTTTGCTATGGTTTCTTCAAGGAAAAACGCGACTGGCCTCTCGTCATTGCCAACGTTCCGGGCATTATTTTCGGCTTCGTTGCAGCGTTTACGGCACTGTAATGCGAGACAGGACTCAGGTTTCTGCATGCCAGGAAACCAATCGTAGATACACGTTCGTAATATTCTGAAGGCAGAATTTACCGAAAATCACAAAGGCAGACTCTAAGAATTACACTTATAGAGTCTGCCTTCAACTTTGTTTTAGCCTATTCCGTATAGAACTTAACCATTCGTGTAATGGCACGTTGGCACACCTTGCAGAAGTTCGGATTTTGGTTCGTGCGCATTCTGCAGTCGGGAAAGGCACGGTAAACGCCGTGTTTGGTGTAGCCTGCCGGCTCGTATGCGCCTATTTTCCAGTTCTTTTGGTTTGCACCAGGCTTGTCCAAGTCGGCTGGTTGCGGTGTGGGCACAGGCGTTCCGGGCTTGATAAGGTCGCCCCACTTCGACTTTAGGTCCACCAATGTGGTTAAGTTGGGTTCCCACGGCTCTATATCTTTCGGATACATGGGTATGTCGCCGTAGCCATACTCGTCGCCAAGCCCTGCAAAAGAGTGTCCGAACTCGTGCACCACCACCGGTTTGAAAGCTGGGTGCCGCACCATGGAGAGGTTGTACGAGTTCAATATGCCTCCGCCGCCATAGTTTTCGGTGTTCACCAATATAATAATGTGTTCGTAAGGAGTACCTGCCAGCCAGTTGTGGAGGGTTTTCAGGTGCAGCGTCGTAAGGTATCTGTCGCTGTAGAAGGTATTGAAGTTGGAGTGCAAAGCCGTGTTCTTCCAGATGCCCTTGCCTGGATTGGACGTGCCACTTTCTGCCGACGGCGACTTGACAGCCACCACGTTGAAGCGGTTTCGCAGCGATTTAAACGGTTCGTGGGCAAACAAGGCTTCCATGGCTGTGCGGCAATCGTTTATGAAGGCGGGCATCTCGGCTTCGGTATAGCCTTCCGCCACGTAGGCAATGTGTATGCAGCGTGTGGTGTCGGCAGCCGTCTGCAATGTTGTGTAGGGTGTTACGTGCTTCTCGCCTATATGCCGTATCAGTATGTCGGTGGGCACTACGGTGTGCGTAAGCGATGCCGTTGCCTGCCGGCGGTTGTCGAACAGTTCCACCGTAATGTCTACGGTATCTTTCGGGAAAGGCACCAAGAAGACGTTCTCGAACGACTTCGAAGTGGTCTTGGCTTCGTCGTAGGTAAGCCATTCCTGGAAAAGTGTGGAGAAAGAGTTGCGGAAGAGAACAGCCTTCGTGCGATGGTCGCGCACCGTAATTTGTCCGTTGCCTTCCACGGGTAGCTCGCTTAGCCTTTGTTTCTTGCCATACCATCGTGGAATATGGCAGAGTTCGTCTACGGCAATGGTCTGATGGTTTGCGTTTCCGGCAAAATTGTAGTCTAAACGCAGCGTTGCATCTTTGAAAAAGTGCTGGAAGTCTTGCGCAAAAGCAAATGTGCCGGCGAGCAGGAAGAGCAGCAGCAGATTTATTTTCCTCATGTTACAAATAGTGTTTTCGTTTGTTTGCAAATTTAATAATATTTTTCTTATTCTGCCTCCACATTATATATATTTGTTGATAATGCCCTTGTTATTCGGCAAAAAATTGTATTTTTGCAGAAAAAGAAATAGCAATGAAGCACATCTCTTGGGGATTTATTGGTCTGGGAGAGGCAACGGAACGCAAGTCGGGCGCTGCTTTCAATGCCGTTACCGAGTCGCATGTGGAAGCCGTATTCAGCAGGAGCGCACACGATGCCCGCACCTATGCCAACCTGTATGGCGTGCCCCACTGGTACACCGATGCGCAATCGATGATAGAAAACCCCAATGTCAATGCCATATACATAGCCACTCCTCCCTCGGCACACGCTGCATACGCCATCATGGCAATGCGTGCGGGCAAGCCGTGCCTCATAGAAAAGCCCTTGGCATCGTCGTACGAGGACTGCGTTCGCATTAATCGTGTAGCCGAACAAACGGGGGTTCCCTGCTTCGTAGCCTACTATCGGCGCTATCTGCCTTACTTTAGAACCGTGAGAGACATATTGAGGCACGGTGTCATCGGCAAGGTTCTCAGCATTCAGATACGCTTTGCCGTACCCGCAAACGAGCTCGACAACGATGGGAATAAGGACGACAGACCCTGGCGACTGCAGCCTCAGGAAGACGGCAGGGGCTATTTCTACAACCTTGCACCCCACCAGTTCGACCTGCTCCAGTATCTGTTCGGCATCATTGTCAAGGCACATGGCTACACGGCAAACCGTACGGGGCACTACAAAGTGGAAGATACGGTGAACGCCGTGTTTCGATTCGAGGACGGACTTTGCGGCAGTGGGTCGTGGAGTTTTGCCGCTCACGAAAGTGCAAAAGAGGACAGCATGGAGATATATGGCACGGAAGGGCGCATTGTCTTCTCGGTTTACGACTACGAACCGATTACGCTTTACACCAGCGAAGGCATGAAAAGTTTCGACATAAAGAACCCGCACTATGTGCAGGAACCACTTATCAGAGCTGTGGTACAAGACCTTCAGGGATATGGAAAATGCGAAATAAACAGTGTAGAGGCTACGCCTACCAACTGGGTAATGGACAGAATATTAGGCAAATACTAACATAATGGTCGGCAAGAACATTACCGTCTGCTTGCTTTTGCTGATTTTTGCAATCGCAATGAAAGCCGAAGACAGCAAGGAAACGACACACAAGGGGATAACAAGACAATGCCCGGACAGCGTGATATGGCAGCGTCCGGACACGGGCAGGCATACACGCAAACACAAACCGGACCGCCCCGGGAAGTCTCTGAATGTGGTTGGTGGAATTGACACTACCTATATAGAACTGCAAAAATATAACTTTACCGTGATGGCACAGAACACAAACAACTTTGAAATGTATGCTCTGAGCAGCCGGGAAAGTCACCGTCTGACACTCGCACCCGAACCAACAGTGCGCATCGGACCCTATGCCGGGTGGCGATGGATATTTCTTGGATATACCATCGACATTAAAAACCCTTTCTTTAACGGAGCGAAACAAAAACGGAAAGAGTTCGATTTGAGTTTGTATAGCGCAAAAATAGGTATCGATTTATACTATCGGAAGACGGGAAAAGACTTTAAGATACGCAGCTTGTCGATGGGTGGGAAAATAGATACGCACCCTATGGAAGGCATGGAGTTCGACGGTGTGGAGACAACCGTAAAGGGCTTCAATGTCTATTACATATTCAATCATCAGCATTTCTCCTATCCTGCCGCCTTCAGCCAGAGCACAATACAACGCAAATCGGCTGGAAGTCCGCTCATTGGCATAGGTTATACGAAACACACGCTGCGCATTGACTGGCCCGAATTTTACAGATTAGCCTACAAATACCTAAAAATGAAGGGACGATACGAAGACGTTGAGCAGTCGTTAGAACGCGAGGAACTGCGCTACACCAACTTTACCGTAAGTGGCGGATATGCTTACAACTACGTGTTTGCACGCAACTGGCTGCTGGCAGGGTCGGCAATGCTGGGCCTGGCATACAAACACAATGGGGGAAAGATAGTGGAAGAGAACTCGTCGAAGTTCCGAATAATAACTCACAACATCGATCTCGATGGCATAGCACGCTTCGGAGTGGTATGGAACAACATGAAATGGTATGCCGGGTCAAGCATTATTTTACACGCATTCAACTACCATCGCAACGGACTTTCTACCACAAACCTGTTCGGAAACATGAATATCTACGTGGGAATGAACTTTGGCAGACGTGGGAAATCTAAGAAAATATAAACTTAAAACCGCGACAGAATGAAGACTTTAAGGTTCGTTTTCCTGCTTGCAATGCCCATCTTGCTTTGGGCAGGCAGTGCCACAACTTCGCAAGATATGGGCTTTCGGCACATGGTTGTTCCCCGACAGCAAGCCAGACCGAGAGCAGCGGGGGTTGCATCTGCCGATTCCGAACGGGTAGAGCGGCTACTTTCGTCTTTAATTCCGCTCCGTTCAAAACTCTCGAAAGAGGACTTGACGCTAAAGGTGGCACGCTTTTTTGTAGGGGTCCCCTACGTTGCACACACATTGGATCGCAACAACGAGGAAACACTCGTAGTGAATATGCGTGGCATGGACTGCACTACTTATCTTGAGAACGTTATTGCTGTGCTGCTCTGCATCGATAAGAAACAAACCAGTTTCGGCTATTTTAAGCAAATGTTGCAGTACATTCGCTACCGACAAGGACGCCTTTCTTACGAAAACAGACTGCATTACTACCAGTGGTGGATAGTTGATAACCAGCAGAAAGGTTTCATCAGGCAGATAGAAGGACCTAATCCACCTTTCACTGCCACGCAAACGCTGAAGATAAACTACATGAGCGAGAATTATAACAGCTACGACATGCTGCGCAACAGACCCGAACGGGTTGCCGCCTTAAAGAAAATGGAGGACCGAACGAATGGTATAAAGGTACGATACATACCTAAAAACTTGCTAAACAACGCGGCATTGCTGCGCAAGGTGGTGCGCAACGGCGACATTATAGCCATTACGACACGCAAACGCAACCTCGACACAACGCATTTAGGCTTTGCAGTATGGCACGACGATGGACTTCACATGATTAACGCATCGAGTTTGAAACGCAACGGCAGACAAGTGATAGAACCAAAACAGACACTTTACCAGTATTTGATGCAACAGCCAAACAGCACCGGCATTCGTTTGGCACGACTTGTGTTACCCAATCTGAGATAGATATAATAGTCAATCTTTGTTAATTCTTCCTAATTCGTTCCCCACGACATACCAAAACAGCACCTTAATAGAAAGAAAAAGCGTACCTTTGCACAGTTTTTATGCCGTTTAGGCTCGGGTAAGTGCGAGATAGATGCCTCGCCGCCTATCGGTCAAACCGTTTACATTAAATAATATGTACGCAATTGTAGAGATCAACGGTCAGCAGTTTAAGGTTGAAGAAGGCAAGAAACTCTTCGTCAATCATATCAAAGACGCTGAAGAAGGAAAGACCGTTGAGTTTGACAAAGTTCTGCTTTTAGACAACGACGGAACTGTAACAGTGGGTGCACCAACCATAAATGGTGCGAAAGTAGTGGCAGAAGTGTTGAACCCTTTGGTAAAAGGAGACAAGATTATCGTCTTCAAGATGAAGCGCCGCAAGGACTATCGCAAGAAGAATGGACATCGTTCGCACTTCACACAGGTAGAGATTAAAACAATTAACGCTTAAATTTAGGAGGACAAAGAATGGCTCATAAGAAAGGTGTCGGTAGTTCTAAGAACGGACGCGAATCACATTCAAAGCGTTTAGGTGTTAAAATCGGAGGTGGACAGAAGATTATTGCAGGCAACATCATAGTACGCCAGCGTGGTAACAGACACTATCCGGGAGAGAACGTAGCACAGGGTAAGGACGATACACTGTATGCCCTTGCAGATGGTATTGTCTATTTCCACAGGGGAAAGTACAACAAGAGCAAGGTCTCTGTACTCTCTGAAGAGGCTTACGCTGCTAAAACAAAAACACCGGAAGCGTAAAGCGAAACAAACAAAACTATTCCAAACAAACAACATAGTCCCGAATTTCCAATGGAAGTTCGGGATTTATGCGTCATAAAAGTATGGTTCGCTTGTCTTAAAGATTAGAGTTGTATGCGTAAAAACCTATGTATTGGCATTCTCCGTTGCACTGTTTTCTGCCAGATTATCTGCCCCGACATTTGCTTTTCTTGCCGTTCTTGTCTTCTCTATCTTATCTTTCATTCTTTTAATATAGGCAATGGCGTGTTTCCGTGCACTGATAATTTGATAGCGATAAACCAGACAGGTTATGAAGAAATAGACGATGGCTTGTGTCCAAAGGGCAAAAATCTCGGTGCGAATGTCGTCTAACGTGCCTGCCATAGACGACAAACTGAGGAAGCCACGCACGCCAAAGGTCGACGGAATGAGCCATGCTATGCTCTCCCACATGTCAGGAATGTTAGTGCGAGGCCAGCTGACACCTGTTAAGAACAGGCAAGGAACAGAAGTAAACACCACAAGCAACATTACGTTTTCGCGGTGTCGGACAAGGCACGAAAGTGTCATTCCGAAGAAAATTACCGCTAAAAGATAAGGCACGAGCAGACAAATAAGGTCGGTTGGGCGTGCCAACATCGTGAAATGGAAGAAGTGTGGCACGGCTAAAGTGATGTAGGCAGAAACCACACAGTATATCATGAAGTAGCAAAGCGATTTGCCCAGCACTATTTTAAGTATGCCGTTGTGGTGTTTGCTGATAGGAACAAGGTCTTGATAGCGGTTGTTCTCGCGTGCCGTACCTGCCGAAAGACCAATGCCGAGCAGCAGCGTTTGTTGCAAAATAAGTATTAATACGCCTGGCAGAATGGCGTTTCCGTACCCCCCAGTAACGTTAAACAGTGGTTCTTCAGACACCTCCAAGGGTTGCGTTTGCACCTGTTCGTCTCGCACCGTAATGTTTCCTGGCATATCTTTCAGTCGTTCTTTCCCCATATCGAGCGCCACAGTCTGAGACGTTTGGTATATTGCTTTGTAGGCAAGCATAAGGCTCATGTCGCAATAAATGCTGACATGGGCTTGCTGTCCACGGTAAAATGCCTGCTCAAAGTCTTGCGGAAAGTATATAATACCATTCGCATTTTGTTGTGCCACAATGTTTTTTGCCTCGGGTAAACTGTTACAATAGCAGGCAACTTCTACATCGGGTGAGGCATTGAACATACGAATGAACTGGCGCGAAGTAGCCGTATGCGACTGATCCACCACCACTACGGGCACATTGCGTACCACTTCGTTGTTGTAAATCCACGAATAAAGCAGCGGATAGAACAGTGGAACAAGTATAAAGAATATGAGAACACCCTCGTCTTTAATGGTATTCTTCATCTCTATCCACCAGATATAGCAGATAGAAACAATCAAATTGCTGTTGGCATTTGTACGCCTGCTGTTTGTATTCTTCTCCATAAGCCCATTCTTGTTCCTCGCTTTTGCAAAAGGAAATCAGCTTTTTCGTAGAGCTTTTATTTATCTATTTTCTGTTTATTTTGGTTATGAGGAACGTGATAAGTTACGTCCCTGCATGCGCTAAGGTATGTAAACATACTCTAACATGGCTCGCCTTATGTTGCGTGCCGAAAGCAATGGCAGAGCCGCGAAAGCCACAAGAGCCACCACATGCGGCCATGCGTCGATGAGAGGATAGCCGTTGAAGATGGTCATTTGGTACACCATATAATAATGTCGGAGGGGTATGAGCTGGGCTAAACCTATGATTGGCGAATCCATGGCGAACAAAGGAAAGGTTGCTCCGCACGCCGAGAACCCCACAACTGCCCACAACGAGCAGACACTCATGGACATACGAAGCGACGGCATCAGTCCGAAAACGAACACGCCGAAGCCTTGTGCTGCCGATACGGTGAGCAAAGCCAGCAGCAACATCTTGGAAATACCGCCGGGGTGGGGGAAGTTAAGATGACCGTAGACATACCATTCGTAACCCAAGAACAGGGTGAAGAAAACCAAGAACTGTGGCAGCAGTTTGCCCGAAAGTGCCACGACAATGTTCTTTCCAGCCATCTGCATCCATTCTTTCGACCGTCCGAACTTCAGTTCAGTGCCTATAGAGTACACCGTGATAAGCAACATGAACAGCATTAACACGCCCGGCACCATGATGGTAGAAAGGTAAATGTTGTAGCTCAGCCACGGATTGCCAATGGTATGCACGTCGAGCGCAATGGGCTGAAGGGCGGTTTTAATTTCACGTTCGGTCTTTCCGAGCATCTGGAGCTTGGCTGAACCAATGGCAGCCGAGCCGAGTGTGGTAATGGTCTTAAGGTCCTTGAAGAGCAACGCCCCTGCTACCAGCGTTACATTACTATAATAAAACGACACTTTAGGCTGCCTTCCGCTAATCAGCTTGGCAGTTGTTCCCTCCGGAATGTATAGGTATGCGTAGATTTTTCCTTGCTGAACGGCACGTCGTGCTTCGGTTACGTTCGTGTAATGGGCTACCACTTTTGCACTCTGGAAGGCATCTAACTTGCGTATTAGTGCACGTGTTACGGCAGAATTGTCGTTGTCTACCACTCCGCAAGGCATGTTTTCGGGCTGTCCGCTGCTCATCAGTGATGTGAAAAAGATAAGAATGATAATCGGGAAAACTACCATACAGAACAGGTAGATAGGTGTATGTAGCATCTGTTCTACCTCTCTTGCCGCTATTTTAATGATGCGTCGGAACACGATTAGAACCGTTTATTTGTTTTGCTTTCTGTTTTTATTCAATTCAATGGCAATCTGTTTGCAACCCAAATATAGTGTTGCAGGATTGCCTTTTCCATTACGTCAAGGTATCATTTCTTCAATATAACCGACATTCCGGGGCGCAGTCCATCTATTTTCGTAATGGGTCTGGCTTTCACCTCAAACGTTTTCAAGTCGTATTGTCCGGTTGCTTTCGTTGCTTTCCATACGGCATAAGTGCCCTGATTCTTAATGGACGTAACCTGCAAGTCTATGTTTTTGTTAAACGCAGGCACGAAGCCCCTCAGTTTTGTGCCCACTTTCATACCGTTTAACTGGTCTTCCCGTATGTTGAAGGTAGTCCACACGTCGTTCATCATGGATATGCTCATAATCGGACTGCCCAATCCTACAAGCTCGCCCACCTTCGGATAGATGGTGGAAACCTCTCCATCGGCAGTTGCGCGCTGCACTGTTTCCTTCAAAAAAGACTTTACCACGTCTACGGCAGAGCGTGCTGCCTGAGCCTGTTTCTTTGCTGCTCGCTTGGTTTCTTCACGTCTTCCGCTCTTCGCAAGGTCGTATTGAGCACGTGCAACATCTACTGCCGACAGCGTAGTCTTGTATGCTGCCTCGGCTTCGTCGCGTTTTTGAGCCGAAATAACCCCCTCGTTGAAAAGTCGAAGCAGTCGTCCGTAAGTCTTTCCAGCTATGTCGTTGGCGGTAATAGCCTGCTGATAAACATTGTAGGCAGCTGTAATAAGTTCTTGCCGGTTGGGTTCTTCCGTCAAATCGCTAAGGGCTTCGGTTGCTCCGGCGGCTGCATTGGCAACCTTTTCTTGCGCATTCATTTCTGGAATAGCCAGTACAGCCAGCACATCGCCCTTGTGTACGTAGTCGCCTTCCTTTACTTTGATTTCTGTAATGCGTCCCGGCAGTTTGCAAGCTACACGATATTCGCTGACTTCAACCTCGCCCTGAATAACCTCTTCGTCCTTTCCTAACGTGAAATAACCTATTACTGCCACGAGTACAACCACGGTAACAAAACCGAGAATGGCTAAAAGTATGTTGTTATGTTGCGATTTTGCTGACATAATGAAAGTCTTTTATTTTGTTTGTTTTGTTTCTATTGCAATTCTATATGAATGTGTCGGAGTATGCAAGACGGTATTTTTGTATGACATTTGTTGCTGTTTGCAAATGCGTTTACAGTTCTCCGAGTGCCTTCCTTAATGCCACTTGCGCCGTCCTGATGTCTATTTCGGCATCTACAATGGCTGTCTTTGCCGACATCCATGCCGTTTGTGCCTGCATCACATCGGTAACAGTCATTACTCCTTCCTTAAATCCGAGGTTGGCAACACGTAGGTTCTCTTCTGCCGAAACCATGTTTTTGTGTGCAGTAGCCAAGCGGGTGTTTGCGTTTTTAAGGCGGAAGCGAGTCTGTTCCACCTCTAATCTAATCTTGTTTCGTACGTCGCTCAATTCCATTTGAGCCATTTGGGTTGCCGTGCGAGCTGCTCTCACCTTGTATTTGCCTTCTCCCCAGTTCCAAATAGGTACGTGCAGCACCAACCCGATGCTCCAAATGTCTTTGAATTTCTGTTCAAATCCGTTGAAAGCATTGGGGTTCGACACGGTGTAACCAGCCGTTAAGGCGAGGTGCGGACGATAAAGTGCCTGTATAATTTTGGTGTTCTGCTTGGTAATATCAACCGTATTTTGCAGTATTCGTACCTCTGGACGAGCATTGAAAGCAGTGTCCGCACTGTTATAATTTGCAGGAACGAAAGCCGAAAGATTGTCTGTTGCTTCGTCTTCGAGCATTAAATCGCCGTCGAGGGGCAGTCCGCAAAGCTGACAAAGTGCCATTTTCGCTAACGAAATGCCGTTTTCTATTTCCGAAATGGTAAGGTTTGCGGTATTTTCAGCTACCGAAACCTTCAGTCCGTCAGCCTTTGTTGCAACGCCGGCATCGTACATTTTAGTTACATTATCGTGCAACTTGCTTATTAGATTGCGGTATTGTATAGCCAGTATCGACTTTTCTTTGAGCGAAACAATAAGCCAGTAAGCGTTATCGACGGCGAAAAGAACCGTTTGCTGCTTCAGCTGTATATCGTTTTGGGCAAACTCTTCGCCTATCGTAGCTATGTCGTTGAGTGCCTTTATGCCCCCTCCCATATATATGGGTTGCGTAACCATGATACCGGCAGCATACATATTCTTTGTGTTTGTGCGCAATCCGCGTCGTATCGTCTCGCCTATGTTGTTGCCAGCTTGGGAGAGTGGCGTTGTAATACCCCCTAAAACATCGGCTAACCGTTGGGCTGCCTGAGCCGAAATAATGCCTTGTTGTTGCAGCTGACCAATGGTTTGACCTATCTGGCTGCCCAATTTGCCAACTGTTGCCGAGCCTAACGACGATAGCGTTTGCTTTTGTTTGTCGTTAAGGAGCGATATTTCGCGCGACAAATGTTCGTATCCAGCCATGCCCGTAACACGTGGCAGATACTTTGTTTTGGCTGCTTTGTGCGTATTTTCGGCTATTTGAGCAGTCAATTTAGATATTGCCAGCTGTTTATTATTAGCCAAAGCCAGTTCACGACAACGCTTTAACGACAGCACATTGCGTCTTTCTGCAATCACTTCTTGACTTTCTGCCGTTCCGTTTTCCATCTTATCGGCAGCTGTTTCCTGCGTTTTCACCATTGTTTTGTATGCAAAAGCAGACGTTTTTCTAACCCTTTCTGTCATAGTCTTTTGCGTTCCCGTCAATATTTCAGGTACAAATGCAAGCGTTTCCCCTACTGTCTTTTGTGGCAGTTCCTGTGAAAATGCGGCACAAACCGTAGTAAAAAATACACCGAAAAGCAATATTTTTTTTATCATAAAGTTCGATTCTGAATCCTGTACAGCTTTATTCCGTATCTTAATACAAAATTAAATCATTTTGAATATAGACCAAAACAAAATGCTTTATTATTTCTTTATTTTCGTTAAAGGGCGCAAAAATAAAGAAAAAATGCCTAAGTTTTATTTTTTTTCCCTACTTTTGCACTGCACAGTTGTACTTAATACAGATTACGAAACAATTACATTAAATGCGCAGAAATGGCTTTTTATATAGGGTTTTCGACTTATACTACGATGGATTTCGCAGTATGACGCTTGGCAAGACACTTTGGCTTGTCATCTTGGTAAAGCTCTTCATTATGTTCTTTGTCTTAAAATTGTTCTTTTTTCCGAACTTTATTAAGGAGCATTCAAAGCGTGGAAGCGAAGCAAAATTCGTTGAAAAGGAGATGCTGAAGCGCAATTAGGTGTAGCCTGCCGGTGAATGTAGGTATCTGGCAAGATAGAAATCAGGAATAAACGAGAGAACTATAAATTAATTCTAACAGTCATATTATTTAACAATGGGAAATTTATTATTAACCATCGACCCCGATGTTGTGAACTGGTCGCGTGCTCAGTTCGCACTTACAGCCATCTATCACTGGCTGTTTGTGCCACTGACGCTTGGGCTTGCACTCATTATGGGGATTATGGAGACGTACTATTATCGTACGGGAGAAGTGTTTTGGAAGAAGACGGCGCAGTTCTGGCAGCGTCTTTTTGGTATTAATTTCGCCATAGGCGTAGCTACCGGCATTATTTTAGAGTTCGAATTTGGAACGAACTGGAGCAATTACTCTTGGTTTGTAGGCGATATTTTCGGTGCCCCGCTTGCCATCGAGGGTATGCTGGCTTTCTTTATGGAGTCTACTTTCGTGGCTGTTATGTTCTTCGGGTGGAAGAAAGTGTCGCGCGGATTTCACCTTGCGTCCACTTGGCTGACGGGTATTGGTGCCACGATATCGGCTTGGTGGATTCTCGTAGCCAATGCCTGGATGCAGAATCCTGTGGGTTGTGAGTTCAATCCGGACACCATGCGCAACGAAATGACATCGTTCTGGGAAGTAGCTTTAAGTCCGATGGCTGTCAATAAGTTCACTCATACCGTTACATCTGCCTGGGTTCTGGGTGCAGCTTTCTGTGTTGGAGTCAGCTGTTGGTACCTTTTGAAGAAGCGCCACACAGACTTTGCCCGCAAAAGCCTGAAGGTTGGTGCTGTCGTAGGCTTGTGCGCATCGTTGCTTACAGCCGTTGCCGGTGATGAATCGGCTTATCTTGTAGCGCAACATCAGCCTATGAAGCTGGCAGCCATGGAGGCTTTGTACGAAGGAGGCAAGGGAGAAGCACTTACAGGAGTAGCTCTTGTAAATCCATTCTCGCAGCCCGACTACATGAACGAAACCGAACCGCCTATGAAGATAGCTGTACCGAAGGTGCTTTCGTTCCTCGCCACGCGCGACTTTAACGGCTATGTGCCCGGCATTCGCAACATTATAAACGGATATAAGAAGGACGACGGCACTGTTGAACCGTCGCTCGCCGAAAAGATTACTCGGGGCAAACAAGCCATAGCAGCCCTGAAAGCTTACAGAAGCGGACAGAAAACGGAAGCCAATGTAAAGACTTTGAAGACCAACATGAAGTATTTCGGCTATGGCTACATTAAGAATGCGAGCCAGACAGTGCCTCCTGTTGGTATTAATTTCTGGTCGTTCCGTCTGATGGTAGGCTTGGGCGTATTGTTTATTTTGGTATTTGCCATCATCTTGTTCGTGCTTTATCGCAAGGACATAAGCCGTCCTCGGCTTTTGCAGATGGTGGGTGTTGCGCTCATTCCGTTGGCTTATGTTGCCAGTGAATGTGGCTGGTTGGTAGCCGAATTTGGGCGTCAGCCTTGGACAATACAAGACATGTTGCCCACGTGGGCAGCCGTAAGCGACCTCAGCAGTGGGAGTGTTGCATTGACATTCTTCTTGTTCTTATTCCTCTTCACGGCTATGCTTGGGGTTGAAATAAGCATTATGTGTAAACAAATAAAGAAAGGACCGCAACTATGACATACGATTTCTTGCAACATTACTGGTGGTTTCTCATTGCACTTCTCGGTGCATTGCTCGTCTTCCTGATGTTTGTGCAGGGAGCAAACTCCATGATTTTCCAATTGGGTAAGACCGATGTAGAACGCCGTATGGTGATAAACTCTACAGGACGCAAGTGGGAATTTACCTTCACGACGCTTGTAACGTTTGGCGGAGCGTTCTTTGCTTCGTTCCCATTGTTCTACAGTACCAGCTTCGGATCGGCTTATTGGGTGTGGATTATCATTCTTTTCTCGTTCATCATTCAAGCCGTCAGCTACGAGTTTCAGAACAAGGCGGGTAATCTTCTTGGTGTGAAAACTTTCCAGACCTGTCTGGTTATCAATGGCATCGTTGGTCCGCTGCTTCTTGGAGGTGCCGTTGCAACCTTCTTTACAGGGTCTAACTTCATTGTGGAAAAGGCGAATATAGTAAACGGAATGCAGCCCGTCATCTCTCATTGGGCGAATGCTTCGCGCGGACTCGACGTTCTGTTGAACCCATGGGTGGTTATTTTTGGTATCGCCGTGGTGTTCCTCGCTCGCGTGTTGGGCATTCTCTACATTAATAATAATGTGTCCGACGATGCCATACGTTCGCGCATTCGTCTGCAACTCCCCATTAATACCCTGCTATTCCTTATTTTCTTCATTGCATTTCTTGGCAGGACGCTTCTCGGCGACGGCTATGCAGTAAATGCAGACGGCACTGTCGTGATGGAAGCGCTGAAGTATCTGCACAATCTTTTGGATATGTGGTACTTGGCTGTTGTACTTTTGGTGGGTGTATTGCTTGTGCTTTACGGCATTATACGCACGATTTTGCAAGAGAACTACATCAAAGGCATTTGGGCAACAGGCATCGGCGTGGTGCTGGTGGTAATTGTCTTGTTCCTCCTTGCAGGCTATAACAACACGGCTTACTACCCGTCTACAGCCTCCTTGCAAAGCTCTTTGACGATAAAGAACAGCTGTTCGAGCGAGTTTACCCTCACCGCAATGTTCTATGCCAGTCTGATTGCGCCCTTCGTTTTGGGCTACATCTACTACGCTTGGCGCAGTATAGACAGCAAAAAGATTGACCGTCAGGAGATTGAAGACGACGACCACGCTTATTAAAGAACTTTTTTATTTCATTGTTTTATCCTCAATAGCGGTAAATCAATATATTGCAGTGCGATGTGTCAGTGATTGACACATCGCACTTTTGTTTGTTCTGTTGGCAATGATGTGCCAGACCAGCCTTTTCCTATTTTCTTTTTTGCTTGTCGGAAACACTGTTTCAGTTTGCAAAAATGCCTTTACCGAACATAGAACCGGCTTTTGTACGTATCGGTGTACACTTCTGCAAACGTTGGAACAGTATCGTGAGCCTTTACTTTATCACCTTTGCGCTGATGATACGGATATCGTTTACAGGACGGTCGTTGCCATCTGTTGCTGCCTTCTGTATCTTTTCAACGACTCCGAGTCCATCAACCACTTCGCCAAATACGGTGTACGACCCGTCGAGATGTGGCGTACCACCCTGCGTTTTATAGGTTTCTATAAGTTCGGGCGTCAGTTTTGCCTTTCCGTCGGTGTACTTGTCCATTCTTTCTTGCGCCCATTCCAATTGCTTGTCGGTAAACTTCTGCCCCCAGACAATATAGAACTGGGTGGACGACGATGCCCTTTCGGGATTTACATTGTCGCCTTCGCGTGCGGCAGCCAGCGCGCCACGCTTGTGGTAGAGCTTCGGAAAACAAATCTCGGCAGGTATGCTGTACGCTTCAGGAGTGTCGCCAAGCTGTTGCCCCGGCTTGGCTGTTTTCGATGCCAAGTCGCCAGTCTGCACCATGAAGTCTTTTATTACACGATGGAAAAGCACCCCATTGTATGCACCGGACTGCACTTGTTTCAGGAAGTTGTCGCGGTGTCTGGGTGTCTCATTGTACAAAACAAGGCGGATAGTACCACTGTCTGTAACGAGTTCAACCTCGTGCCGAGGTTCTGTTTGCGCCTGTGCCAGAACGGCAACAAGGCAGAACAGGAAGAGAGCGATTGTCTTTTTCATGTTCGTTTCCTTATTTTAAGCACTTGTCCAATTCGGCTTTTATTGCCTCTTTTTCCATATTCTGTCCAATGAAAACGAGCTTTTGCATGCGGTCTCCGTAAGGTTCTTCCCAGTCTTTCTTTAGTTTCGGGTTGCGTTCAAGGAACTCGCGAAGCTCAAAGGGAGGCATTGTGGCATACCATTGTCCGGCATTGCGCAGCGTAACTTGCTTTCCGGCTTGTTCGAAAACATAGCATACGTCTTTCTCGTTGTCGAAGTAGCACAATCCCTTACAGCGTATAATGCTCTTCGGCCACTTGCGTGCGACGAAGTCATCGAAGAAGTTCAGGTCGAACGGACGGCGTGCATAGTACACGAAAGTGTCGATGTTGTACTCCAATGCCTCGCCGCTCTCTTCGTTTTCAAGGTGGTCATGGTCGTGATGATGGTGGTGATGGTGATGCTGATGGCTGTGTTCGTGCTTGTCTCCATCGGCATGGTGGTGCTCATCGTGCCCTTCCTCTTCGTCGTTGTCCTCGTTTTCTATGGCAGCAATCCACGAAGCGGAGGTCGCAACCTTGTCGAAATCGAAGTCGTTTGCCCCAAGAATGCGCTCAAAATCCACGTCTCCGTAGTTACATTCTATTATTTCGGCTTTCGGTTGCAGTGCCCTTACAATCTTGCGCACCTTCTTCAGCTCTTCGGCAGACACGTCATCGACTTTGTTCAGCAGCACAATGTTGCAGAATTCTATCTGTTGTATCAGCAAGTTCTCTATGTCGTCTTCCTCCAAATTCTTCTTCATGAGGTCGTTTCCAGCCGAAAACTCGTCGCACATACGGCGTGTATCCACCACGGTAACAATGTTTCTGAGCACTGCTATGCCGTCTTTTGCAAGGTCGGGATATACTTGTGGATAGGCGCAGATGGTCTGTGCGATGGGCGCAGGTTCGCAAATGCCGCTTGCCTCAATCACGATGTAGTCGAAACGGTGCTGCTTTACGATGTCGCTAAGCTGCTTTACCAAGTCCATTTTAAGCGTGCAGCAGATGCAACCGTTCTGCAATGCCACCAGCGAATCGTCCTGTTGGTCTACCACGCCACCTTTTTCTATCAGGTCGGCATCTATGTTTACTTCGCCAATATCGTTTACAATGACTGCGAACTTGATGCCTTTGTTGTTGCCAAGAATTTTGTTTACGAGTGTAGTCTTACCGCTTCCGAGATATCCTGTAAGCAATAAGACGGGTGTTTCGTTCTTTTCCATATAGTATATAATGTATAATTTATTTTGCTGTTTCCGCCATACAAAGTTACAATAATTATGCCACAATGGTGTCGTATCCATCTTTTTTTTCGATGCCTCAATATGTGCAACTTGCGCAAGAAGCTGTTGCAGCTTGTAAAGAAAAGCGCAAAAGAAATACGGGCATAGCGATTTCGCCTTGCAAAAGGGGCTGTTTTGAGTGGCAAAACAGCCTCTTTTCGTTCGTAAAACGGTGGGTTTTGACACGCAAGAACATGGCTGTTATAATATGTTGATGGTTAATACTTTAGATAAAACAAAATGTTGCGAAAAACATTTACATTGTTTCTGCTCATTTTCTATATCTATAATAAGGTGTGCAGAGATAACCACATTATAAACAAACCACCTTATTATTCATCGAAAGGCGAACTACAAGTTTATCCTTTCGATTGATTGAAAGTAGAAAACAGAATGTATAGAAGCAATTATTCAGTATTTCGATTAATTTTAATGGTATTTATTTTGTAGAAACAATATTTATATGTACTTTTGTAAAAAGAAAGATAGTTGCGAGATTATCGCACTTCAATCATAACAGTACTCGCTTGGCATACCGTAAGATCTGCTGGCGGGTCATTTTTTTACCTATTTTATGAGCCATAAAAAACCACGTTCTGTTGAAGAACAAATAGGAATTTTGAAACAAAGAGGTATGACATTCAGAAACGAAGGGTCTGCCCATATCCTATTAAAAAATGTCAGTTATTACCGCTTAAAAAGCTATTGGTGGGATATGCAGCAAGATAAGACAGAGCATATTTTCTATAAAGGTTCTTGCTTTGAAGACGTAATGGCACGCTACTTGTTCGATAAAGAGTTGCGACTTGTTCTGTTTGATGCGATAGAAACCATAGAAATTGCTTTGCGCACAAAGATGATTTATTACCTTTCTCTTTCATTTGGTGGTCTATTTTATACAGATAGAAGTATTTTTGTAGATGAAGACAGGCACAAAAAGCACTTAGGAGAATTGATGAAAGAATTTATGCGTAGCTGTGAAATATTTGCGAAAGACTACAAGAAGAAGTATGGAATATGGGAAAAAGGTGAGATTGTAGGTCTGGTACAGCAGCCGGAAGCATGGATTATATTCGAAACGGCAACATTCGGAACACTTTCAAAGATGTATAAAAATCTTCAACACCAACTGCCAGAAAAGGCAAAAATAGCCAAAGACTTTAATCTTAACAAGCATAATGAACTTGCAAGCTGGCTCGAAGCAATATCGTACTTGAGGAATATTGTAGCTCATCATTCCAGAATATGGAGCAGGAATATGGTAAAACGACCGATGGAAATTAAAAAACCTATAGGTAAATGGTTGAAAGGACAACTTACGGAAGATGCAAAAAAGAGGCCATACCTTATTATTACAGCTATGCTTTATCTGTGCAATGCCATTGGAATGGGAGAAAAATATAAGGAAAAGATTGTTACTTTAATCAAAAACAATCCCCAAATATCAATATATAAAATTGGTTTTCCTATGGATTGGTTCGATGAAGACATTTGGAAGTAGAAAAGGGATATATGCTGTTGTATGTTAGAACGGTGGGGTTTGACACGCAAAAACATGGCTGTTATAATGTGTTGATGGCTAATACTTTAGACAAAACAAAATGTTGCGAAAAACATTTACAACTTTATAACATGCTCTTTGTCTGCAATAGGCGGATAAAAAATGCAGTAGAAACAAGGAGAAAGGCATTTATAGCTTTCGTTATCTCTACTGCATAGTAAGATGTTAACAAGGTTTTGCAGAGAGTATAAGGCTTCGGGCAGACCAACATTGTGGCTGTTTGCCATACGTGTTGCCCTATTACCCTATTCCAATTGCACGGCTATTCGTCCGGGATATAAATAATTTCGCCATTCTCAAGCTGGTAGGCTGTGCCCACTCGCTTGCCCTTATTGCTCGATTTGGCGTCCTGATTTTTCGACGGAGTGTAGCGTTCTATCTGCTTTCCCTTCTTCGAAATAATCTCCATGTTCTGCTTTCCGGGATTCTTTACCACGGTAAAGTCTTCCGTACTGAACATTTCTGTCATCTTATAGTGGGTAACAAGCGCCACCATAAGTGCCACAGCAAACACCATTGCCGCATCGAAGAGGTTGCTGACAACGCTCATTGGGTCGTCGTCCTCGTCGTGCCCAAGTCTTATTTGTCGTCTTCTCATAATTGTTTGTCGCGGTTTTCGTCCAACATATCGGCGATATAGTTCAGCATTCCCATGTCTCTGCGATACCAACGCTGCTTAACCGCCTTCACCACAAAGCCTATTCCACCGGCAAACAAGCCGATTACGGTGGTGGCAAACGCCACTTGCATGTTGTAAGCCATAGAAGCAATGTCGCCCGAAGACAAGCCAACGAGTGCCGGACCCATAGGAATGAGCGTGCCCATAAGCCCCAACATTGGTCCCATTTTGGTAAACATCTTCGGTGTTTCAAGCTCGCGTTCCACCAAACATTCGTATTCGTCGAGCAAGAAGGTAACTTTTGCAGGACTGTTACGGTTTTCCAACATCTTGGAAATGCAGGTTACAACGGGCAATTTGCCTTTTGGCAGGTGGTCGGAAAGTGTATAAAGGTTGTCGGCAGTGAGCTGTTTCACCTCTTTTTGCAGCAATATTCCACTCTTGCGCATGGTGAGATACTGGCTGAAGAAGCCGCCCAAGAGCAGCAACGAACGTAAAAAGAAGAAGATAAGAATAAGGATTACGGGGACAAGAAGACCTGACGAAATCCAGTAAAGAATGTCTGTTATGTAATTCATAAGTTGTTATTGGTTTATATCTACGTTTATTTTAATTCATGCGGAAGTAGTTTTCGTACAGCAGGGGTACGTCATTCCAATTGCTTCATCTGCCGTTTGGTGTGCCAACGTTGCCACAACATGCCCACGGCACCGAACACAACAACCAGCAGCAACGTACCTGCGAGTGCGCCAACATTGGTGCTGTCGGTTCCCACTACGGCTGTTTTGCCGTTCACTGTAGCCACAATGCCCAACAAGGCAATGAGCAAATTGCAGAGAAAAAGCAGCTCCAAGCGTAGGAAAGTCTCGGGAAGCAGACGTTTTATGGCGTATGTGAGCAGCAGGATAGCCACACAGAACACACCTCCAAGCGTCCAGGCGATGAGCGAAAAGTCTTCGCCGGGAAACACAAAGATGGTTTCCACGAGCAGTGCAAACAGTGTCGGCACTATCATGATGCCGGGAAAGAAACGCAAGAAAGCATACAGCCAGCGACTTTTACGTCCTACGTGTTCGCCCATCTCGGTGTTGGCAGCCAGCAAGCAGAACGCCATCGACAGCAGAACGTCTATGTTCAGCACCACGGAAATGTCGCGGACCAAGTCGGTATTAGCCAGCCATGCAGCTATTTCTGTGGACGATTGCAAGATGGCAACGTGCCAGGCGAAACCCGTAAAAACCATTGCAGCCACCGCAGTAATACTAAGTTGCAAAGTATTTACGAAAGTCTGTTTCAGCAAAAAGCTGAAACAGACAAGCATAAATAGTATGTATACTATGGTTTCCATTATTCATTTATTCTGCATTCGTATTACGACGGCGGCGCACAATGAATACTACTAAAGCTACAAAGAGCAACACTGCACCACCAATAACGATGCTCCTGCTGAGCAGCGGTGAATGTTTTTCTACCTTTTGCGACATGTCTTCGCGTTTCATGACTGTACCCTTGTCGGCATTGGCAGCCGAATTGCGTACCTGTTCTATCTGTTGCTGATAGACTTTGCCCTCGTTTGGTGTAACCTTAGAGGCTATGAACTTGCGCAATTTGGCATTGTCGGTAACGAAGGCAGAGCCTGACGGCTTGTATTTCTTAACCAACTCTACATGCAACTTGGCAATGTCGGCAACCTGTTGAGGCGTTGCTTTCCACATTCCCTTGCGCACTGTTTCGAGCATAACGGCAGTAATCTGTTGCAAGGCAGCCGGATTTTTCTGTTCAAAGAATGTTTTTGTGCCCAGTTTGTACTTGTCTTGCACGTACACACGGTATATATCGTCCCACAATTCCTTGTCTATCGCCTTCGGTTTCATGACGTTCCAGCCGTAAGTATTCTCTACAATCTCTGCAAAACCGCCTGCTGCGCTTGCTCCACCTTTCATTTTCTCCTTTATATATACTGGGTTCAGAATGGTGGTACGGCTCTCTACGCCTATGGCTTCCTTCACTTCTTGCATGCGAACGTTGTGCCTATTGCGATAATCGCTGAGGTAAGCATCAGGGTCTTTGCCCGTTACCTGACGCACAGCGAGGTTCAATCCGCCCATAAACTCGTAGACATGGTCTAAGCTCAAAGCCCCCCACGTGTTGCTCTGGCGGGGTTGCACCACGACATCGGTGCGGGTCAGAGCCGCCTCGAAGGCATATTTGTTGTACTGTTCCCAGTCTTTCTCGCTGCCATAGAAGGTTCCCATGTTGTTAATATAGGTGTTTGCGATGTCCTCTCGCTTCTCCCAGCGGTCGCCACTCATAACCATTGCCTGTATGCCGGTGCCATAATTGCCGTTCATACCGCCGAAGATGCGTTGCGAAGCCATCTTGCGTGCCTCCTTGGGCGATACTCCTTTCTCGGTGAGATGGCGTTCTGCGGTCTTCACACCAATGGAAACTTCGTTCTCAAAAACGTCGTCTTTGGCGTTGGCAGCCATCTCCACAGCCTTGTTTATGAGGAAAAGGCGCGATGCAGCAAGGTCTCTGAGCTGTCCGGAGGTCTGTACTACAACGTCGATACGCTTCCGTCCCAACTCCTTAGAGGGGATTAGGCGCAGGTCGCTGACCCTTCCGAACGAGTCGCGTATGGGTTCTACACCCAGCATGTATAGCACTTGGGCGATGGTAGCACCCTCGGTTTCTATAAATTCGCCACTCCACAGCGTGTAACTTACCTTGTGTGGCAGTGCCCCATTGTGGCGTTGCTTGTACAAATCGATGGTGTTCTGTGCCAACTGCTTGCCCTTTTCCCATGCAGCTTCGCTTGGTGTAGACTCTGCATTTATGCCAAACAGGTTGCGTCCGGTAGGCAATGTGTTCGGATTAACTATAGGGTCGCCGCCGGGAGAGGGGGCTGTGTAGCCTCCATTCATGGCGTTGATAATGCTTTCGAGCTCGTTTTGCGGACTAATAAGAAGGTATTGCTTGTACTTTGCAATGTTTTTGAGGGTTCGTTCAAGCTCTCTTACAGCAAAAGCAAAGTCTTTTTCTTCTTTAGAATACGACTTCTTCTTGTCTTTCATCATGGCTGCCATGCCTGCCATTCCCTTCTTAGGCATTCCTTGCATAGCCTTTCCGCCCATTGTTTTGCCCATCTGTGGCATTGGTTTGCCCTTTGTTGTGGGGTGTCCGCCCATGTTTTCAGGTTTCTTTCCCATACCTGTTGGCATCTTTCCAGGGTGTCCCATTGGTGGCATACCCCCTTGTTTGGCGTGCATTGGCTTGCCTTTCGGCATTCCTTTGCCCATTCCTGGAGGCATCTTGCCCATACCTTTTGGCATTCCCATGCCCATTGGCATACCTTTGCCGCCCTTGCCTTTCTTGCCCATAGAGCCCATTCCCATCATCATTTTCATCATGTCCGATGGGGCAGTAAGGTCTTCGTATATCTTGTGGGCACGCTGAAGGTCAGCTGGAGACAGGTGTCCTACCTTGCAGACAAAGGCGTCTGACACTTCTGCCGAACTGTTTATGAGCGACTGAACCAATGCTTTGGCAGGGTAAAGGTAGCGGCTGTTGAACTCTGAACGGTGTTTCAGTAAGGCTTCGGTGGCTTTCTTGCGTACCTTGTCGAGCGTAAACAGCGAGTAAGCCACAGGGTCTGTGCACATTTCAAGTACGCTACTGTTGATGCGTGCAGGCTCGTAAGGCACGCCTAAAGTATAAAGCTGTCCCGTAATCTTCTCGTTTGAGAGTTCCTCGGCAAAGTTATCGATGCGCGTTATCTCCTCTTCCGTGTACGGACGGGTAAGTATGCTGTCCAAACCAAGGTCGCGATGGAAGCCCAAACGCACCACCATGGCTTTTATGGCAAGCGATGTTTGCTGCAGCAAGGCCTTGTTTTTGCCAATGTTCTGGTTGTAAAGTTTCAGTTTAGAGGTCAGTTCGGCGTAAGCTCCACGCATTCCGCTCTCCATGAAAGGTGGTGTAAGATACGACTGTAGTCCGGCATACGAACGGCGTTTGGCTATCAGGCCTTCGCCAACATTGCCGATAGTGTAAAGATAGAAGTGCGGTAATGCACCCACCAAGCGGTCGGGCCAGTCGAGATTACTTAGGGCAGACTGTTTCTTTGGGGTAAATTCGAGGCTGCCGTGTGTGCCAAAATGTATCAGCACATCGGCTTTGAAACCATACTGTGTCCATAAATACGAGGCAATATATGTATGCGGTGGTGCTGCATTCGTGCCGTGAACGATTTGGAAAGCGTTGGTTCCTGCACCTGCAGCGTTCTGTGGAAGCAACACAATATTGCCGAACTGAACACGTGCAACAGCCAGTTTTCCGTCGGGAGTAGACATATATTCGCCTGGGAACTCGCCGTTTGCCTTCACCACTTCCTGATATTTCTCTGGTCGAAGCGTCTTTTTCACCCAACTTTCGTACTCGTTTTTGGTTACAAGAGCAGGCTTTCCGTTCTTCATAAAGTCGTCGAACGCACCCTTGGCATATAGGTTGAACACTGCACCTTGCCTTTGTATGGCTTGCATTAAACCCTCCGGCGAATCCGGCAAGCCCGCTACGTTGTAGCCTTCGTGCTTTAAACGCACCAGCAAATTGTAGAGCGAAGGCCCCACTTCCATACCTCCTGCGGTTAAAGCGTTCTGTCCCGGTCCTTTATAATAGTAGATAGCAACTCGCTTCTGGCTATTTGGCTTGTGCTTTAAGGCTATGTAGTTGTTTACAGTTTGCACGAAAGTGCCGAGCCGTTCGGGCATTGCAGCAACATATTCAAGGTCGTCTTTGCCTACATAATGGGCGAAAAGGGCATACGGACGTATGGCTCCGTCAATCTCAGGGGTAACTACGCTCTGTGAAAGGAAGCCTCCGCTCATGCCCATCTTGTCGTTTTCCCACTTCTTTTCCAGCTGATTGACATTCAGCGGAGCGAATAATGGAACATCAACACGCTTCAAATAGTCTACGAAAGCATCGCCTAAGCGTCCGTGAGCCATGTTAATGATAGCCGAAACCTTAATGCTGTCGGCGTGATTTTCCTCTACAAACTTCTGAATAGAGTTTACCGGATACACCATATTGCCAGTTTTCTCCAACTCGGCAATCAGTTCTTTGGGCTCGCCCATACTCCCTGTGATGACGATGGCGGGGGCATTGGGTTTCCAAAGTCCTTTTTCTTTAAGGAATTTATTGTACTCCGACAGCGAATTAAACTGCTTGTTCTCGTCGTCGGGGCGGTTTGGGTCAGCGTGATAGAGCAGTCCGTAAACACGTTCCACTACCTTTTCAGGTTCAGAAGCATAGATAATCTTCTTGTCTATATACTTTCTTACGTAGCTTAGCAGGTTATGATAGTTCTTGCGACCGCCGTTGTCGATATACGCTTTCATGCGGTTGGCTTTGGCAGTGTCTACCGAACAGAAGTCGTTATCGGGGTTTGTAATCATCGTACTCACCACCGGTGTTCCGTCTTTCATGGCCTTTTCCAGTTCAGCACGCTGGTCTTCGGTGAGCCTTAAGCCCATAGCCTGCACGAAAACCATATCGTAGTCCTTGGCTTTCGCCATGTCTTCGGCATCAAGACTCTCTATTTTGACGAGCGGATTGTCGTTGGCACGACCTATTTCGCCCAGTGTGATGGTCTGATAGTTTATGAATGCTATCCGAGTAGTGGACATCCACTTGCTCCAAACGCCGAAACCTATGAGCAACAGTAGTGCTATGACGGCGCAGATTATTATTTTTCGTTTTTTCATTCTGTTCGTATTTTTGTTCTTAATGAATGGTTGGGCAGGATAATATTGTTTATTTGCCAAGTGCAAAAAGACTCTGACACTATGGGGTAAAAACATTATCACTATGGTGATAAAAGGTTATCACCATAGTGTCAAAGTCTTGTTGCCATATAATTGATACATTATAGTTGGGTTGCACAGTTTCTGCAATGATGCAAAGGAGATTATTTGCCGAACAAGTCGGACAAGTTTATGCCAACCGTAAGTACGTAGCTGATACCATTGAGTGGTAGCTGCACGTCGGAATCGGAAGCTTTATCATGATGATTGAACAGGTTGTCTATCATAAAACCGAGGTTTATGCCATGTGGAAGTTCCGAACGCAGGTTGAGAGAACATATTGTGCGCGGGTCGTAAACGTAGCGAACGTATGCCTTTTCGGTTGAATCGTAAGAGTAACGCGTTATTCGCGACATCCACTGACTGTTGAATGCGATGGATTCGGTGGTCTTTCCGAACTTCCGTTTATACGTTACGTTGAACTTTGCAGAGTGCGGACGTATCCACGAACGGTTGTATCCGTTGTGCACATTATAGTCGTTTATGTATGTGTAAGCCCCCATGAAGCGCAATCCGCACTGCATTCTGTAATTGACAGTGGCTTCGATGCCCGTTGTCTTGACGTTTTCCGAATTGACATAGCGCATGTTGTAGTTTACGCCGGGATCTATGTATTCGTATGTTATCTTGTTTCTGAAACGGTTGTGGTATGCCGACAGTGAAAGGTTAAGACCATTCCGGTCGTATTCAACCGATGCCGAGAGCTGGCTTCCGTACTCGGGTTTCAGGTCTTTGTTGCCATATATCATAATCATGCCAGCCATATTGAACTCCTGATAAAGCTCTTTGAGTGTGGGCATGCGGTATCCCTGCGAATAGCCGGCACGGAATGTAAGGTAAGAAAGAGGTCTGTAGAGTGCCGAAACCTTTGGTGTGAGGTGGAAAGCATAGTGATTGCCCTTGTCGCCACGCAGTCCTAACACCACGTTGAGGCTGTTGCTGATTTTCCAATCCTCCTGAACGCAGAGCGAGAACTGCGATCTGCTCACCATACTTGTATCTTTCATCATGTAATGGCGCAGACTTTCGTGCACGCCTTCTATGCCGGCGTTGAACGTATGGCGTCCGAACGTACCTGTATAGTACAGGCGTGCGCTGTGGTTAATGTTGTTGTACACTTTCTCTACAAGCTTGACAAGGTTGTAATCGTCCTTTTTGGCATAGTTGTCGAAGGTGTACGAGAAGGCTATACCGTTGTTCTCGTTCATCTGCCAGTTGCCTTTTGCACCTAAAACAAGATCTTCGTAGCGTTGATGGTAGCGGCGTCCTTGGTAGGTTGGACGTATGTTTGCATAGAAAGAGCCGAAGACTTCGCCCGTGAACTGGTCGGTGAAACGATAGCGGAAATGCTGTCCCAAATCCCAAATCTTATATCCGTACACGGGCAAATCGCGTGGTTCGCTTCTCTCTTCAATCGCTTTTCCGTCCGGGGCAATGCGTTCTACGGTCTTTCCTTCCTTGTCTTTCACCCAATAAGTGCTGCGATGGCGATACCCGAACGACGTCTGCGAACTCAGGCGGCTATGGTTTACGCCCACTTGCACGCCATAACTCTGTCCGTTCACGCCTGCATAGCGTGAGTTTAGCTGCACATTGAGGGGGCGAGAGTTCTTTTTTGTGATGATATTGATGACTCCGCCGATGGCACGACTGTCGTAAAGGGTAGACGCTGCGCCCCTTACCACCTCTATTCGTTCGATGTTATCGACGTTGATTCGGCTGAAATCGATGTTGTGGTCGGAGCCTTCACCACTTATCCGTTCGCCATCGAGCAGGAAAAGAACCGACTTGCTGTCCATGCCCTGGTAGTTAATGCTGGTGGTCTGGCTCATGCTGTTGTAGTAAAACTGTATGCCCGGGAGCGTATATTCAAGGAGCGTGTTCAGGTCTACGGGGTTTACGGTCTTTATTTCTTCCTGCGAAATGACACGCGTAATCACGGGAACGTCTTTCAAAGGTTTCTCGCTTCGCGATCCGGTTACCACAACTTCCTCCAATTTGGAGTTGGTTGGAATCATCTTTATCTTGAGTGCAGGGTGCCCTACAGCCGGTATTTGCAGTGTACGGGGTGCGTACCCCATGCACATAACGCGGACTGTATAGAGCTTGTCGGCACCGAAGACAATCGTAAATTCGCCTTTACTGTTTGTGCCCACCACTATGTTTGTGCCTTCAACCTTTAGTACTGCGCCTGCCAAAGGCTCGTCGGTATCAACATCTACCACCGTTCCCGATATTGGATAACCTTTTTCGGATATTACGTTATCGGCATGAATGATGGCAAAGGTTGCTGTTAGGAGTATGAGAATAAGGAATAGTTTCTTCATTTCAATGAAGCTTTGATAAATTTGTATCTATGTTGTTTTAGAGTAAAGCGAGTCTTATCGCCTCCTTAAGGAAAACGACAAATGCTACAAGCCCATATATGATAATGTGTATTTTACACTAAGCCACATTGTAAGCGATAAACATCAGCGAGGTGTTGCCCACTATGTTTATCGCTTGTAGCATTGTTTTGTGCAGACAGGGTTGGCTGTGCTATGCTTTCTTTATGAACTTATAGTCGAAGCTTACAGCCTTTTTCTTGCCTGTCTTGTCAAGGTAATCTTTAAACAAGATAAGGGCTTCGTTGCCATTTTTAAACTTTACGGCAAACACTTTGTCGCTAATTAGCTTTGGCTGACCCATGCCGGTGCTCTTCGCCCACTTTGCCATCTCCTTGTTTAACTTGGTCTTTGCCACTACCATAATGCCGCCTGCCTTCATGGCACCCAGCTCTACGAATATCTCGCCCGGTACGTCTTCAATGTAGTTTCCTTGTGGAAGTGCCTTTATACTGCTGATGTCGGTTTGTTCCGTCATCATTACTGCACCGCCGTTGGTACGGACATCGGTTATGTGGAAAGCCAAATCCCACTTCTTCGGCAGGTCTTTCTCGCTGCCTTTTGCAGGTTCTGTTTTCACCACTTCGTAGTCTTTCATTGTGCTGTATTTGCGATGTTCGCGTGCACCCAACTCTTCTTGCTGTTCGTATTTGCCAGTTTCGAGGTCTACATAAATCCACGAATCGTAGCCGGGCATAAGCGTCTCGAAGTGTTTTACCTGTGCCGTTTCAGGCGTAGGCTTAACTTTAGGCTCATCGTTCTTGTCACTACTGCACGATGTAAACAGGGTGGCAGCAAAGCAGAGTGCTGCAAAAAACTTTGTCTTCATTTTTTTATTGTTGATGTTTTATGTTTATATTAAATTTATGTCTGAATTGTTTTGCTTGTTTAACGCTACAAAGTTATAAAGAAAGAAAACCTTGCACAATACTTATTTTTCGTGATTTTATTTTAAAAAAATCTGCGTGTCTTACCTACTTTAAAGTACTGTTTTCTTGAAAAACGACCGATATTACAAAATCGATACTTAATAATTATGATAAAACACAATGTTGCTGATACTTAGTTTTTTCTATCTCCAGCGTGCCACAATATTGTTTGGACATTTAGAACCGAATGTCGGCATGGCACAAAATACGTGGTTATTTCCATTAAAAAATATGTAAAAATACTTTGAAAGAGTGGCAGCCTTCTTGCAGTCTCATTATCAGCACTTTACAAAATGGCATCTTTCGCATTGCAAAAACGCCTGTCTTACACGGTGGAACAGTGCCTTTTGCATTGCAAAACAATGGCTTTTGAAGCCCAAAGCGGCTTTTGTCGTCTTGCATCAGAATTATTTTTACAAGATGATTTTGGGAAGACTTTAAATTAAAAGGCAGCCATTCTAACGAACAGCTGCCTTGAAACATTCTTCTTTTGTCTATCAGAGACTTGTGAGCCGAGCCTCTTTGGATTGTCAGGAACCTATAGCCCGAGGCTCTTCTTTATAGCTTCTATCTTTTCGTAGGCACGTGCACGGCAAGCCTTAAAGTCGGCTGCGGTCTGCATCTTGTCCTTTACTTCGATGTAGAACTTAATCTTTGGTTCCGTTCCAGACGGGCGGACACTTACCTTTGTGCCGTCCGTGCAGAACCATTGCAGCACGTTGCTTGTCTCGGGCATCGTTATCTTGGTTTTCTTTCCGTCTGCATCGGTAGCTTCAAGGCTCTCGTAATCTTTCCACAAACAAACGGTGCTGCCACCCAATTCTTTCGGTGGGGTATTGCGGAAGTTACGCATCATCTGCTGAATTTCCTCTGCTCCGCTCTTGCCGGGACGCTCAACATTCACCGTATGTTCCTCGCTGAAACCGTATTCCAGGTATATATCCATGAGCAAATCGTAGAGAGTCTTGCCCTTATCCTTGGCATACGCACAGATTTCTGCCAGCAACGAACATGCACTGACGGCATCCTTGTCGCGTACAAAGTCTTCTGCCATGAAGCCATAGCTTTCTTCTCCGCCGCCAATGTAGTTCTTCTTGCCTTCGGAAATGGCTATTTCGTGTGCTATCCACTTAAATCCTGTATAGCAGTCGCGCATCTCTATGTGTTGCTTCCTGGCTATTTCGGCAATCACTTCGGTGGTTACGATGGTCTTTACAATGTAGTCTTTGGGTGTCATCTTGCCCAAAGCCTGCCTGTTTGTAATGATATACCAAAGGAAGATGAGGCATGTTTGGTTGCCATTGATGAGAATCCACTCGCCGTTGCTGTCCTTGCAAGCCATGCCGACGCGGTCTGCGTCCGGGTCGGAAGCCATCAGAATGTCGGCATCGAGCTTCTTTGCATCGCGCAAACCGAGTGTCAGGGCTTCTGCAATCTCCGGGTTGGGTCGGTCCACGGTTGGGAAATTGCCGTCTTTCACCATCTGTTCCTTCACGCAATGTACGTTTGTGAAGCCCCATTCCTGCAGCGAACGTGGTATGATGACGCGGCCGGCACCGTGCAGCGGAGTGTAGACAATGCAGAGGTCGTGCTGGCGTTTGATTACTTCTGGGTCTATACAAACCGTCTTGACCTTGTCCAAGTAAGCCTTGTCCACGTCTTCTCCGATGATTTGAATGAGGTTCTTGTCGCCCTTAAACTTCACATCTTCTATCTTGACTTGGTTCACTTGGTCTATAATTCCCTTGTCGTGCGGAGCCAGTACCTGTGCTCCGTCGTCCCAATAGGCTTTGTACCCGTTGTATTCGCGGGGGTTGTGGCTTGCCGTAATGTTTACTCCGCCTTGCGCTTTGAAGTGTCTTATGGCGAAAGAGCACTCCGGTGTGGGGCGCAAATCGTCGAAAAGATAAACCTTTATGCCGTTTGCCGAGAAGATATTAGCCACAGTTTCGGCAAACAAGCGCGAGTTGTTGCGACAGTCGTGGCACACTACTACCGAGATTTGCTCCTTGTCTTTAAAGTTCATTTTAAGGTAATTGGCAAACCCTTGTGTAGCCATTCCAACGGTGTAGATGTTCATTCGGTTGGTGCCTGCGCCCATGATGCCGCGCAAGCCACCCGTTCCGAACTCGAGGTCTTTATAGAACGACTCTATAAGCGTGTCTTTGTTGTCGCTGTCCAGCATGTTTTGGACAGCCTTTCGTGTTGCTTCGTCGAAAGCAGGAGCAAGCCATTGTCTTGCTTTTTGTTCACACTGGTCAATAAGTTCTTTGTTCTGCATAGTTACCTGATAGTTTTATTGAGGGCTGTCTTGGCGTCCCTCATGCAATGTTATAATATAGTTGATACTGCCTGCGCCCTGTTGCCATAAGTTATGCAAGGCTCTGCCAGGCAGCATATAGTACTGCAAATATACAGAAAATAATAGAATATGTAGCCTAAATGTAGGATTATTTTTGTATTTTTGTGCCCGATTTATAAAATTAAAGCTAAAGTAAGAATTAATGGAGATATATTTTCAGGGTGTCATTCTTGCCGTCTGTACCTTTTTTATCATAGGACTGCTGCACCCCGCAGTGGTTAAATGGGAATATTATTTTGGTACGAAAGGTTGGTGGATGTGGCTTGTTGGCGGCATTGTCTGCTGCGTTTCGGCTTTGTTTGTGGCAGAAATATTCTGGTCGGCACTGCTTGGCGTAACGGGAGCATCGCTGCTCTGGGGCATCGGAGAGCTGTTCGAGCAGGTTAAACGAGTGGAAAAAGGGTGGTTCCCGATGAACCCCAAGCGCAAGGAAGCGTACAGGAAGTAACGCATGAAGGCTACTTTAATCTTGGTGGGAAAAACTACCGAGGAGGTGTTTGTACGTGCAATTGCCGACTATGCGGGGCGCATTGCACACTATCTGCCGTTCAACATTGTAACGATACCCGAACTGAAGAACACTAAAAAACTGTCGGAAGCCCAGCAAAAGGCACGCGAAGGTGAACTGATACTACGGGAAATACAGCCATCGGACACGGTTGTGCTGCTCGACGAGCACGGAAAGGAATTCCGTTCGGTAGACTATGCTGCATGGTTGCAGAAGAAACAGAACACGGCAAGGCGTCTTGTGTTCGTCATTGGTGGGGCTTACGGCTTTTCAGAGGCGGTGTACAGCCGTGCCGACGAAAAGATTTCGCTTTCCAAAATGACCTTCTCGCACCAGATGGTACGCCTCATTTTCGTGGAACAACTCTATCGGGCGTGCAGCATTATACGGGGAGAACCCTACCACCACGAATAGAAAAGCAATGCTACAAGCAGGTTCTTTTGTTGCAACCAGCAGGACAGGAACCTGGCATGTGGCATTTTTTATATTGTAAGAAAAGGCGAGCCGAATTGTAGCGACGCCTAATGGAAAACACGTCAAGGTGGGCATTGCATCTTTATTCAGACCATCTTTTTTCTTGCAAGAATTATTCATGAAATCCCGTCCGTAGGTTTTTACAACACCAAACAGACTTTTTTACGTTCCCAAAGAGCCTGTTTTGCCGTGTAAAAGCGGCTGTTTTGCAACGCCAAATGATTGCTTTTGTAAGCTGTTGGCAATTAAGTAGTTGTGTAATATGTATAATTATGTGGGAAATAACGCCACAAACGTCTTCTTGTATTGGTATTTTGCATTGATATAAAAAAACTTTACGCAAAATGTTTGTACTATAAAAAATTATTAGTAACTTTGTATCATCGGCTTCAGAACCGTATGTTTGCGATGCCTGCATCGCAACATCGTGCGGTGGGAGAGCAGCAACGATTAATCACTAAGTTCCATATAAATTAACCAACAAGCCCTATGAATATCACAAAAAAGCTCACAGCGTTCTACCAACATTTAAATGCGGCAGACGTAAGTAGGACAATTTTCTCAGTAAAATTGGGCGAGGGAAAAAATGAATTTATAGATAAGTTTAAGGAAAGGTATAACGACCGATATACATTCTATACGCTTTCACCCATCAATTACGAGGTGGCAGCCAACGAACAGATAGTAGAATACGTCAAACGCGACCTGCTTTTCCAGCTGGTTCTGGACGGTACGCTGAACACGGACATCGTGGTTCCCGACCATATCTTGCTGCAATGGTATTTCAACGAGAAGACCATCGATGTTGTGAAAGACGTCATGAGATTTGCACCATCGGTGTTGCGAGATGGCAGTCAGCTTGGAGTGCTCTTGAAAGGAGCCATTGCCCTGACGGAAGGATTTGCCAGTCAGTGCAAGAAATTTAAAGGATTGAAGGAGAACATAGAGGAAGCCAAGTTTGAAAAGCTGACAGAGTCGGCGGCAGAAATGTCGGACACGACCGATGATGTCGGCGAACTCGACCCCATGAGCTGGCTGATAACGCGAAGCATAATGGGGCTAAAGAAGAAGCCCGTGCTGATAATAGAAGACCTCGACCGCATTGAACCCATGCAATTGTTCGGCATTTTCAACATATTCTCGGTACGGACAGAAAAGAAAATAGCATCTAAAGGAACAAAAAACGCCAATGGAAGCAAGGAAAACGAACCAGACAGAACATTGAACAAGTTCGGTTTTGCCAAGATAATATTCATGATGGACACGATTGCAATAGGCACAATCTTTCGCAATTATTACGGTGAAGCCAACTACGAAGGGTACATAAAGGAGTTCGTTTCGAAGAATATCTTTTTTCATTCTGTATCCGAACACGCAAAGAATTCGATACAATCGTATGTCAAGGAAGAGTGCAAGGTAGACTTCAACACCGTAACCAAGGGATTGACGGCGGTTGGAATAAGGTTGGGAAAGAACGATATAAAGGACATGGTAAACGTGCTTGACAACTTTGAAGATGCGTATATAAAAAAGGAAGTGAGCGTTACGGACAGCTTCCACTTCCTGTCTGACACGCCGCTTGTGAAGCTCCTGGCACTGCTGAGAAGGCTCGGAGTAAAGAAATATCAACTGTCTGACTTCTTTTCGGCTATTGAAGTGGAAGACGACTTTATGGAACTGCTGGGCTGTTTCGCCGTAACCAAGGACGCTATTCTACGGCATGGAAAGGTTTGCCACAACGGTGTGCTATATCAAATGGTGGTGGACGAGGACGAAGGGAAGTACAAATCGTTCGACCGTGTGATGACTATTCCGAGCATGGTATCGGCAGACGACTATCGCTTCTTGGAGGTTGATGTAGACAAAGTGATAGGAAAGGCGTTGGAATATGTGAAGTAACAAAGCTCCAAAACGTATGTATGATGAATGGAAAACGGCATCTGCATTTTTCCATGGGCTTTAGACTGGCAGCGGATTTTGTGCTTTGTGGTATTTAAAAAGGTGCATGCAATCGGGTAGGAGACTGCCCGTAATGTTGCGGAGGTCTATATATAATAAGGTGTAAAAGCCAAGTTGGGCAACAAAAAAATGTAGAAATAGGCATTAATCCCTGTCTCTACATTTTTTTATTTCGTTCGTTTTCTGTCCTTATGACATCGTTCTTGCAATGCAATTTTAGAAAACAAGGTTGAAGCCGAAGCGTATTCCGTGTTTCGAGATGCCGGGCAGGGTGGTGTAGGTAAGGCGTCGGACATAGTCTATCTCGAACATCTTGAATATGTTGTGCACGCCTATTACAAGTTCCAGGTAGGGATTTTTGCCCATGACGTTGGTACCTTCGGGGAACTTGTACAGCTTTGTGTCGGCAGCATTCTGTGGCAACAGCGGGTTGTTCTTGTCGGTAAGATGTCCCCACATACCTTTGAACGCAACGTATTCGCGCCATTTCAGCCGTCTTACAAGCGGAAGACGGTTGAATATCTTGCCCTCCAAGTCCCACGCAAAGTTAAACTGTGCGTAGCGGTCGTTAAGGAATTCCATGTTCTCCATAAGGTTGAACGAACCCTGATGCTCGAAGAACGAGGTGTTGACGGGGGGCATTATAAGCAGATGATAGGGCACTTTGTTCCACTGCGCACCTGCCTTTAGGCGGGTATCGAGCTTTCCCCAGCTTCCAAACCATATACGCTTATAGACCGAAAGCTCCGTCAGGTTGTAGTTGAACTGTCCACCCAGCACGTTCTTTAAGCCGAAAGTGTGGGTCAATGTAAACTGCGGCGCATCTAAATTTACCTCAATCCGCCGCTGTTTCGAGTTGATATAGCTCTGTCCGGGACGGTAATCGAAGCCTATTGTAAACGATGTCATGCGCACTTTGTCTACAAACGACCCGTCCATACGCTCGTAAACGAGTTTTCCCATTGGTCGGTTGCTTTCGGTATTCAGCTTTAACTGCGTGGAAAGACCATAGTTTGTTTCCCATTGGAAGCCCAGCTTCTGCCTGTTGTACAGGTATAACTTCTCTACCTTGACAGGGCGGAAAGCCATGAAAATGTTGTCTTTGTTGTGCACAAGATACTTGTCTGATGGCGATTCCAAGTCTCTTTCCGATTCAAAATAGAGCGTCCTGACAGGAAATTCAGTCGGTTGATACTCGGGTTTATTGAACGAATACGTTATCTTACTGCCGTAATAATGGGCTTTCGACTTCGTTCCGTAAGCATAATATCCCTCTGCAAACCAATGCGGACTAAGGTTTGCGGTGGTTCGTGCAGCCGCCCTCAGGCGTATTCCGTCTATGTAGTTCTTCGACAAGAAGGTGTTTACGGGACCTATGTCTATCTTGCTTGGAGTCTTTTCAGAGCCCGTTTCCACAAAGTTTTCGGCGAAAGCCTTCACTGCAAACATCATTGTTTTGAAGCCTTTGGTACGTCCCATGCGCTTGATAAAGTCGCCCATGTTGCGTTCCCCCTTGGTTAATGCAGTGCTGCGGTGCTGTGCCCAGAACTCGTCGTCGCGCAATTTCGCATTCGGATCGTATGTCTTCTTGGCTTTTCCCTTGAAAAGTCGTGGGTCGATAGGGGCAAACGAATAGTCCTGAAGACTTGTTGTGCGCACCACGAGCACCTGTCTGAGCATGCTGACCAGTTCCAATTCTGCCATCATGTCGTCTTTCGTAAGTACCCAATCGCCGCTTTCGGGCAACTTGGAGTACTCTTGCTTGAACTTCATGGCAGCCACAAAGTTGACGCCGGTGCCTGCGGGGAGCTGCATGTCGCACCGTCTTACATGCAGGGAACTGTCGTTTAGTACGTACAATTCGCCTCTGAAGCCAAAGTCTTGCGGGTTTGCAGGCATGAATTGGAGCCTTATACAATCGTCGTTGCCTACCTTTACCGTGTCGTCGATGTAGAAATGATAGAACGAAATGGCTGCTGAACCGATGGGAGAGGGGAAGCGTGCCTGCAACAAATCTACCTGGTCGTCGTACAAGTCAATATCTTTGAACAAGTCTTTCACTATGGTATTGATGGCATCACCCGTCTGAATGAGTTGCGAAATGCCCTTTGTGCTTTGCCCTTTTATGATGTCTTTCTCGTCCTTAGGGTTCTTTCTGTAGATGTGTTGCGTAACTGTTTCGTCTACAGAGACAGGCAATATCATCTTGTTATTGTAGGGACAGGTCTCCACTTGCTCCCTTAACCAAGGTGCATTCTTGAACATTCCCGTCTCCAGTTGGGCTTGCGTAATGTTGTTTAGCGCCATCGTTACCTTCTGATACTTGTCGTATTGATAGTAATCGTGGTTGTTTAAGTTCGTCTTATGCTTTGCAGCGATGACCCGTCGCATGAGTTCTACGGCTGGATTGTCCTTTCTTGAATAGCGATGGCGTCGTTTTGCCTTTATGACAACGCCTTCCAGCTGTTTCGAAGTAGGTATCAACGTAATGAGAACAGTGTCAGGTGTCTTCTCCGTAATCTTTATTTTACGTAGCTTGTAGCCCACTGATGTAATTTCAAGTAATTCTCCGTTACGCCTTGCAATGGTGAAAATGCCATGCTGGTTGGCAGCTGCTGTAATCTTTAAATTTTTGTAAGTGGCATTCGCATAAGCTATTGTGTCTTGTGTCTGGGCGTCTATTACCGTGCAGTGCAGGTCTTGCGCCGCTGTCGTTGTTATCCTTATGAACAGTCCGAGTAGCAAGAAGACCATTCTTGCTGCTCGGTTTTGGTGTGTTGTTTTAGTCAATTTCTTCATCAGCTTCATAGCCGCCCATCTCGCGGATTGCATTTTTGAGCATTGTATATTGCTCGAATAGGTTGTTGACAGCCTCCTCTCCGCGTGTGAAATCGTGCATTGGGCTCTTGAGATAGAAGCTCAAGAAGCGTTGGATACCGTAGCGTCCGTCTCGTGCAGCAAGGTCGCTTAGCAAGGCAAGGTCGAGCAATAGCGGTGCAGCGAGGATAGAATCGCGACAGAGGAAGTTTATTTTTATTTGCATTGGATAGCCCATCCACCCGAAGATGTCTATGTTATCCCAGCCTTCTTTGTCGTCGTTGCGGGGTGGATAGTAGTTAATTCGCACCTTGTGATAGATGTTTCCGTACAGGTCGGGTTGCTCTTCGGCTTTGCAAATGGTCTCTAATGTAGAGAGTTTGCTTACTTCTTTCGTGCGGAAGTTGGCTGGTTCGTCGAGCACAAGGCCGTCGCGGTTCCCCAGGATATTGGTTGAGAACCAGCCGCTCAAGCCCAACGAGCGTGTCTTAATGATTGGTGCGAAACCCGATTTAACGAGTGTCTGACCTGTCTTGAAGTCCTTTCCGGCAATTGGCATGCGTGTCTTTTCTGCCAGTTCCCACATGGCAGGAATGTCTACCGTGGTGTTTGGTGCGCCCATGATGAACGGACAGCCCTCCGTCAGTGCCGCGTATGCATAGCACATAGACGGTGCGATGTGTTCGCGGTCGTCGGTTTTCATTGCCGTTTCGAGCTTTTCGAGCGTACCATGGAAGTCTTCTTGGTAGGGCACATATATCTCTGTAGATGCCGCCCACAGCACTACTACACGCTTAAGACCCTTCTCTTGTCGGAAGTTTTGAATGTCTTTGCGCAGTTCTTCCACCATTTCCCAGCGTGTAAGACCTTGTTTCACGTTGTCGCCGTCTATGCGTTTCGCATAGTTTTTGTCGAAAGCAGCCTTCAATGGCTTTATTTTTTCAAGCTCATCGCGTACCGGTTCTATGTCCTTAGCCTTTAAAACTTCGGCATAGACAGCCGCCTGATAGGCGTTTTGAGGGTAAGCGTCCCACGTTCCGAACACTATATCGTTCATGTCGGCAAGTGGTACAATGTCTTTGTAGTGTAGATATTTCTTGTCTTTACCCTTTCCAACACGAATCTTGTCGTATTGTGTCATTGCGCCAATAGGTTTTGCCAAGCCTTTGCGCGCCATTAAAACGCCAGTCATGAAAGTAGTTGCAACGGCTCCACACCCTACAACCATGATACCCAATTTACCTTCTGCGGGTGCAACTTTTCCTTGTTTCATTTATTTATTAGTTTTAAAATATTAAACGATTATATAGGCTTCTTATTGTAATTTGATATATACCTTTATGTCTTTTTACGCATTTAGTTCTTTCAGACTTGTTATTACACGGTCAGCCACGCCTTGTCCGGGTTCGTCGGCAGACCAACTTTCGCCTTTTAGCCATACGGTTTTGCAGCCAATGGAGTGTGCCGGCACAATGTCTTTGGCATAGCTGTCGCCCACCACAACTATGTTTTCGGGTGGCAAATGCAGTGCTTCCACACCCAATTGATAGATGCGTGGGTCGGGTTTGCGCACCTTTACCACTGCGCTTTCTATGATTTTACAGAAGATACCGTCTAAGCCAAACTCTTGTAGCACTACTTCGATGTTGCCATAGAAGTTGCTTACCAACACAAGCGGATAGCTTTCGTTGAGTTTCAGCAGCTCTTTCTTGCTTTCTTCCACCGTCTTTGCAACGTCAGCGTATAGCTTTTCCACCAGCTTGGTTCGTTTATTGGCAAACGAAAAGCCCGTTGCTGCAATCAGTCCTTGTTGTTGCAGATACTGAAACTGCAGTTTTATCTTCTCGTCTAACGTACGGCGGAATGTGAAATCGGGCTGAATGATGGGGTTTCTGCCCAACATTCGCTCTGCATATATGTAGGCTTCGCGATATTGCTGCTCGTTCACAGGGTACTGAAAATGCTGGTATGCGTGCCAGATTTTTATGCCCCAGTGGCACCCTGCCGTGTCTATGGTGCCGCCATAGTCGAATATATATCCTTCTGTCATAATGTTTTAGGTTGTTAATTGTTTGTGCATTTGCTTGCAAAGCTCTTCGTGTTGCTTGTGCATATACATATAAACAACTGTGTAGAGCAGTATTTCGACAAAGAGATACACCCACGGACAATCTGCCAGAACCGTTATATAAATAATGATTGCGCGCGAATTGAACGTCAAGAAGTTGGTTAATGGCATGAGCGGGCGACTGCCATCGAGAAACTTTTCTTTCCATTCGGTTGGTATGTTCTCTACGTTTGGTCCATAGCGTTCGGTCAATGCGTGCCGTAATTTCTGAAATTCCGGTGTGCGCCGTTCCTGATTTTTGCAATAGTTCTGGTAGTTGCTGTGGAACGCTTTGTCCCAGAACACACCCTTTTTCCCCTTTAAACTCTCTACGATGGCATGTTCTGCGACATAGCTATCGAGTTCTGAGCCAGCCTTGCCCTTAAGGAAATAGAGATGAATTTGACGGTAGTAATCGGCAAGCGAACTTTGTTGTGCGTGGCAAACGAAGCCGGCAATGGCTGCAAGAGCAAGACCGAAAGGTCCCCAAACCTCGGTTGTGCCTGGCATTGTCTGGTGCCAGAGTCGCAGCGAGATTGCCAAGTAGATGGCAAAAAACCATGTGTCGCCGGCAAAGCCGTCCAAGCATCGCCCCTTCATGGAGCGCTGGTTGGTGAGCCGGGCGAGCTGTCCGTCGGTAGAGTCGCAAAGGTTTGCCAACACCAAAAGTACTACACCTATTATATTATAGCACAGATTTTGAAAATAGAACATAGCCCCTGCTGCCACGCCCAAGACGATAGACAGAAGGGTTATGGTGTTTGGAGAAACGCCCAAGCGGTGCCACAGCAAGGCGAAAGCCAGCCCGACGGGTCGCGTGAAGTACACATCGATCCACTCTTCCGTGTCGTCCGATTTCATGGAAGCCTTTAGCAGCTCGCCAAATGTTTTGTTTTCCATATTCATGTCCATGTTTCTTGCCACACCGAAATGCAGTCAAGATGTTTCAATCTTATATTTTCCGTTGTGCCACAACGTATGCTTTTATAGCCTTTGCAGCCTCGTCCCTACAGCGTGAAAAGCTCGGCCAGTCGTTAAAGTCGATGATGTAGAACGCTCCTTCGGCTGTTACGATGGCATCGCCACCATACACAGGCGTATCGGCGAGGGCAGAAATGCGGTTGGCAGTTGCTTCTAAAGCCTCCCCGTTGAACGGATAATGGTGTGCCGTACCATTGTGTTGCTCGTCGCCAAACTTCGTTATGCCGTCGTCGGTAGGGTAGAAACAGCGAAAGAAACCTGTGCCATCGACACCATAGAACTTCACCAAATCGCCCTCAATGTGTGCCTGGACCACCATGTTTGCTATGCCGCGACTGTGAAAAGCCACCTTTGCTTGTTCCAGTTCAGCCTTGCCGGCACAGTACTGAATGTCGTTTTGCGCTTGTGCTGCCTCGTCGCCACGTTTCAGCCAGTAGCCGTTGCTGCCCTCTTCGGGCGGAATGGGAATGCCTGCATTGCGCATTAACCTCGTGATTTGGCTGCGTTGGCAGTTGCGTACGCCTGATGCAGAATTTACGATGCACTTTCCCGTTGCATATTCTTCGAGCAATTGCAATGTGTGGGGCAGTCTTCCCATATTCAATATAACGTCTGCTTTTGCCAAATGGTCTGGTTTCAAGCTACTTTCGGCAATTATTTCGCCACCCAGCAACTGTGCTACTGCCGCAAGAATAGCATAATCTTTCTCCACCGAATTGGGTGAAAAGCGTGCATCGCGCTGTATGGCTATGGTTCGCATGCGGTGTCGTTTAGGAACAGTTCTGCCTTTTCTATGTCGGAAGCGTGGTCTATGTCGAGCACCTTCGTAAAGGTATGAGCCACCGTTTTACAGCCATCGGCAATCAGTGCCCGCTGAAAATTGCGCATTCGGCTTTCGTTCCGCTGCATGCAACGGCTGAGCGTGTGGAGCGTTTTGGGTGTCAGTCCGTAGATACCACCCGAAATATAGGTGCAGTTCATGTCGTTGTTGTCGTAAAACCCAGTGATGTCAAGCTGTTCGTCGGTACCCACATACAGCGGCTTTTCGTCGTCTATGTAAGCCGTTACGCCCATATACGCCTTCACGCCACGCTTCATTGCCAGTGTAAAAGCATCGATATAAGCCCTAAACTCGTCTTCTTTGAAAATGGTATCGACGGTTGTCAGCACGAAAGGTTCGTCGGTCAGCCATTTGCTTAATGCTGCAAAACTGTGCATGGAACTGGGCGTAGACTTCACCATAAAGTGCAGGGGGACAGTCCTTCCCGCCAATCCGTGTTGCTGAATGTAGGCAAGATGTGCTGCCACATCGGTGATTTCTTCGTTGCAGATAACCACAATTTCGGTGGCATTGTTGTTGCAGAACACTCGGACAAGGCGGTCTATGAGTCGTTCTCCATTGATTTCCACCAATGGCTTCGGCACCGTTATGCCCTCTTGGGCAAGTCGTGAGCCGTTTCCTGCGGCGATAATGGCATACTTCATTACTTGTTTTTCTGCACGATATATATCGTTCTCGTTTTATTCAAAACACAAAGATACATCTTTTTAATGGAAAACGAAAACCGAAAAAGAGTTTTTTCTTGTTGAAAGAATAAGATTTGCGATGTTGTTGTCAGGCTAAACAAAAGGAGCGATACGGTCTTGCGCATTGCCTGATGATGTAAATGTATTCTGCAAGATGCGAGGAGAGAATGTAATTTGAAGAGGAATGAATAGCGGAAAATGCACAAAAGAAGGTACGCAAGATGGCTGCTGCGTAACAGCTTAATGACCAGTGCATTACAAAAGAGCTTGCCTTGCGCTTCAAAACAGGCTCTTTTACAGTGTGAAACAGACCCTTTTAGGTTGCAAAACAGTGCCTCTTGTGCGACGTTGTCCGATCATAAGGCATAAAAAAGGCATTCCAATTTGTTCGGAATGCCTTCCATGGAATGGAAAAATATTCATAAATCTCCGTTAACGGGATATAAAGTTGAAATCGGAATCGAACTGTTTAGGGTGCCGCCCAATAAGAACGGTGTTTAACAAACAGTTGGCTACAATCTCCTCTTTGCTTAAATCGACCTTCGGGTCAATGCGTACGTCTTTCCCCAACAATACTTCCCACGGTCCGTTAAAGTTGCTGTCGTCTGCCCCAAAGAACATTTCGTTAGTGGAAGGGTCCTCCATTATCTGGTAATGAATGTACTTTTTCGATGGAATGGGCGTTATGTCCAACAGCAATTCATAGGCGTGCCGGAAGGCATTGCGCTGGTGGCGCGCCTTCGGATACATCAGACCGATGTATGGAAATAGCTCTTCGAACTCGTAAGCCTGGAAGTATTCTTTTAGTTTCATCGTCTTGTTGGCAGTCTGTATCTTAGAACTTAGCCATCTTTATGGCTACAATTGCACACTCGTCGCCTTTGTTTCCGAGCCTCCCACCACTTCTGTCCTTTGCTTGTTGCAGGTCGTTTGTGGTGAGAAGACCATATATTATGGGTATCTCGCAACTTGCATTGAGCCTTGAAATGCCATACGTTACACCCTGACAGATATAGTCGAAGTGTGGAGTTTCGCCCCTTATGACACTTCCAAGTATGATGATTGCATCGTAACCGCCGTTCAGCGTCATCTGGTGGGCACCATAAACCAGTTCAAAACTGCCTGGAACGGTCTTCACATGAATGTTTTCGGGAATGGCTCCGTGCTTCTCCAACGTCCTGACAGCACCGTCGAGAAGCGCCCCGGTAATCTCTGAGTTCCACTCAGACACTATTATTCCGAAGCACATATTGCTTGCATCGGGTACAGAATCGAGGTTGTAGTCGGACAAATTGTGTAATGCTGTAGACATCTTCGGTGGCAAATTAGTTGCTTGCGCGTTCAATGTACTTGTCAATATCCTGGTACATTGGAGACGTTACATACTTTGTCTTAATCTCTTGGTACAGCTTCAGGGCATCGGCTTTCTTGCCTTCGCTCTCCAGAATAATGCCTGCTTTCCTCAAAGCAAGTGGTGCTATGCTGATGTTCAGCCCTTCGAAGCCCTTTGCATTCGCCATGTCGGCAGCCTTCTTGAAGCTTTCCACAGCCTTGTCGTTCTGGTTGTTGTTGGCGTAAATGTCTCCGAGAGCCATTTGAGAGGCTGGACTTATGATTTGATCGTCGGCTGTTGAGAACTTCTGGACGTTCTCCAAAGCCTTTGCCCAGTTGGGTTTTTCCTGGTGTGCATAGCAAAGTCCGACGTAAAGATTGGCAAGATTGCCTGCATTGGTGCTGCTATAATCGCTTTGAACCTTCTGGAATGCCTTGAGAGCCTGGTCGTATTGCTGTGTCTGGAAGAGCTTCTGAGCTTGTGCCAGCTCTGTGCTTGCTTCTTCCTCTTGTGGTTCTACAATGAAATTCCTATACAAAAAGACTCCGGCAACTACTACAATGACTGCCGCTATGGCAATGATTACGGTCTTTCCGTGCTTCACAAAGAAGGCTTCTGACTTGTTGAGGGTGTCTTCGTAGGTACCCTCTGCTTTTTTGTTTACCATGTTTGTTTATCTTGTTTTATTATTTTCGCTTTGCCTTTGCAATACTGTTGATTGCCGAAAGTTTATATAACGTGGCAAAATTACGTATTTTCTTGCATATATTGAAATATATTTCGCTTTTTTTTAAGGCACGTTCCATAAATTCCACGTAAAGGAATGTATTTGTAATAAAGGTATTCACTCTTTGTGTCTTTTTGCTTTTATGTGGCATCTTTCGCTTTCTTTCTCCGTCGTATAGCCCGCTATACTTCTTCAAAAGGAATGCGAAATCGGTTCACCTAAAAGGCAAAAAGCCTACAAAGGTAATTTTTAGAACCTGCCTTAACGTTGATATGAAAAAGGACGTTCATGTGTTTTAGAACGCCCCTTTATTCCGTTTAATATGCAGTATTGGTTTATTTTACTGCTATTTTCTTTGTGATGACTCCATCAGTTGTTACTATTCGGACTACGTAGATGCCGTTTTGTGTTGGCAAACTAATGCCATTCGTAATTTTAGATGTGCTAAACGCCTTTGTACCAGCTATGTTATAGACTTCTAACAGACGTACTTTCTGTATGTCGGAGAAGCTGATTATGTTGCCGTTGATGGTAAAACCGACTTCTGTCCTGGCGGTCTGGAGCTCTTCAATTCCTGTCTTCGTGCCTATGTAAACGGTCTGTGTGTTGTTGCCTGCAAGCGGAACTTCCTGCCCATACGCCTTGCCTTTGGGTCGATACTCGGCGTAAAGCAGATACTTTCCGGGCTTTAATTTGGCGTCGGGAGTTACTGCGAAGGTGTATTCGGCACTCTTTCCTTCTTCCAAAGTAACCGATTTCATGAACGCCAACATGCCTCCGGTGCGTGTAACGGGGCGCAGACGAACATAAAGCGTTGCGCCCTTGACCGATTTCCGAGCCGTTATTTTAAGTTTAAAGTCGTTTGTGCGCTTGCCATTCTCCAATTTTGTGGTTGGAATGGTGAACTCTGTGCACGCCAATTCGATGGCTTCGTTGTCGAGAACCTCTAATGTGTACTCTTTATTCTGACCGCCCATAGGTGTCTCAACACCGTTTACCACGTAGTAAGGAACAAGCAAATACTTGCCGGAAGCCAAGTCCAGACGCGATGAATAAACTGCCTTTACCTGTTCCATCTTCTTGTACGAAGCCTCTTTCGTCTGCACAATGTCGTATGTTTTGCTCCTGTCGGTTACGTCGATGGCTTTCATCAGCAGCGATGAAGTGCCCGCAGTACCATAGTTTAGAGTATTTTGGAGAATGGCAATAATATCGCCTTGCTTTACGGCAGCGTTGTTTTCCTTGCTGCTATTGCTTATCCAGAGCATGTCTCCGTCCTGATAGAACACCGGAGAAGTTACCTCTTCGCGCACCTCGAGTATGTTTTCTTCGCTGAAACCGGGCTTGAATGGGTGGTTCTCCCACTTTGCAATGTTCTCTCGATAGCGTTGTTTTTCTTCTTCGGTGGCATCGTCCTTGGGTTTGGTTACGTTTACATTCTTTTCGAATGCCGCTACTTTGTATTTGCCGGAAGGCATGTCGTCGGGCAGTTCGCAGAGCAATTGAATTGTCTTTTCGCTATTATCGTAGACCTGATGGAAGGTTCTTTTGTCGTCTTCGTGTACGTAATAAACCTTCGATTCATCGTTTACAGAAATGAACTTTAACCATATATGGTTGAGAATAAAGTCGTTGCTGTTATTCTTCAGCACTAATGTGAACTTGCCGGAACCTTTTGCGTGCAATTCGTTTTCTGCGGTAATAGGTTTCACAAGCGTAACGTTGGGCACAGGTTCGTGTTGTCTTACGCTTACGATAACACCATTTTCTACGGTTGCCTCGGCATAATTGGGCAGATTGTTGGGGCAGGGGACAAGCTGCCAATCGTCGCTGTTGTCGGCTTTTACGGCAAATTGTATGCGGTAATCGCTACCATTTGGCACATTCTTTTCAATCTCTTTCTTTATCCAATTGCTAATGTAATAGCCTGTAGTATAAAGGTTTCCGTCTACCTTTACGGCGTTGAACACCTTGTTTTCCTGCTTTAAGATGGCTTTCACCGCTTTGTCTTTGTCTATCAAGACGAGTGCTACCTTGCCCGTAAACTTGTCGCAATCGTGGCTGTCGATGCGCTGCATGCCCAGAATTTGCCCACCGCTCTCGACTACGGAGAGGCGACTTGAACCAAAGATAGCCCATTGTTTCTTTCCCGGAGCTGCACTGTCAATTGGTTTTATGCCCGTAATTATTTCCTGCTGAAGGTTGTATCCACCTCCATTGGCACCTATTCCGAGTGCGTAAGGTTCGAGTGCATTCACCCGGAAGTAGCCATTGCTTTTGCCGTACCAGCCCCAGTTAAAGTGGAAATAGTCTTCGCTGTCGTATCCGTCGCACACAAAAGCGTGTCCACCCTTGCCGTCTTCGTTCGATGCAGAGTAGAAAACAGGACGCCCGGCATCGAGTTCGGTCTTTATCATGGCTATCCATTGCGGTGTAGAATAGTACTCTCGCTTTTTGTAGGCAATGCCCGTGTCGTAGCCAAAGTGGTTTACCAGTGCGCCGGCAACGGCTTGCGAGTAGGCACCAGCCTCTCCGCTGGGCATGAAAGACATGTGAACGCTGAATGCTGCCAGGCTGCTCAGGGTGGCAACCATATTATTCTCGGTTTCATCGGCGTTGTCCAGCTCTAACCGTTCGGGCATTTTTGTCCAGTCGAAATGGGCAGACGTGAAGTCTGCAACGTGTTTTTTGCCAAGGTTGTCGGTGTAAGTCATGTTGCCTGTTCCCTGCATAGGCCACTTGTGGAAGCGCATAATCTGTGCCATTGCCGTGGCTACACAGCCCACGTAGTAGTGTTCTTTCGGATTGTTTTCGGTTGCCTTGCGTTCCGGCATCTTGTTGAAGAAAGGTGCATCTTGTCCCCATTGAATGTTGTTCAGCAGCGGTTTCACCTTTACTTCGCCGTGTGGTGCTACGCGTTCGTCTTCCTTTACGAAGTCGGTAGAACCTGTATGTTGTACTTTTTCAACGGCACGTGCGAACATCTGCATCATGGTAACCACGTTGGAGGGTGCTCCTTCCATGTCGAAAGTACCGTTGTCGCTGTAGCCAATGATGCTTCCGATGGCGTCGTCGCCCGACACAATGACGAACCCTTCGTTGTTTTCTGCGTTGTAAACATAGAAAGGAGCATAGGAGGCTGTGGCAGACATGTTGGACGTCAGTCTTTTAGGAAGTGCCATCAGGTGTGTCTTGACGTTCCGTTGGAGTTTTTTCGCCAAGAAATTTTGTGCAATGCGTTGTGCCTCTGACCTTGAAATCGGGTCGGCAAAGGCTGGTATTGCGAGTATCGCAAATAGCAGCAAAAGATTTAAACTACGTTTCATGCTTTTAAATTTAGTTGTAATTATTTGGTTCTATGATGATTATTTTAGATTGGCGAGCACTTTAAGTTAGTCTGTATTATACTGTGTTTAGGTCTGCTTCTGCTCTTTTCCCGTTCCTTGAGGTATGCATTCTCGTGCTGTGGCAGTGGTTAAGCGAACTTGGCATTGCACGTTTGGCTTGCTGTAACCACGTCTGTTGTGGAATGTCTCCTTCTGTTTGCTTTGTACGGACAAGTCCAACGGCTATGTTCTTTACCTTTCAAAGGAACTTGATTTGTGGGCAAATGTAGTTTTTTATCCGTGAATAAACGTAAAAAAAATTAGAGAAATTATACAAATAAGTATTTTTTAACACTCGAGAATGTTAAAAATGAATATATAAAAATACCTTTTTGTATATATGCAAGTATATGTATGAAAATGCCTTTGTGTAACTTTCAATAGGTCAGCAGGTTAGAAAGGCGTCCCAAAAGGGGCTGTCTTGCAGTGCAAAAGAGCCTGTTTTGTTGCCCAAAAGGGTGGATTTTGGAACGTGGAAACGGTTATCTTGAAATGTAATTGCATATATATGAAAAAGGACCAACATAGTGCAAGTGTTACGTTGCAGTATGTCAGCCCTGTTGGGAATGCCGCCTCTATCCGGCATTCTTGTTACTTCGGTTTACTTTTCGCCCTTGTCTTGCAAGAAGCGTTCAGCCTCGATGGCAGCCTTTGCACCACTTCCGGCAGCCACCACTCCCTGGCGATAGATTGGGTCGGCAACGTCGCCGGCAGCGAAAACACCTTCTACGCTTGTGGCAGTAGACGGTCCGTGGGTTACGATGAAGCCTTGCGGGTCGAGTTCTAACTGCCCTTTAAACAGATCGGTGTTAGGCTTATGACCGATTGCGAGGAAGAAACCGTCTATTTGAATATCATACTTTTCTTCGTTGGCTTCGCCTTTAAAGCGTACCAAGTGTGCCCCTTCCACACCGTTTTCGCCGAAGAGTCCGAGCGTATTCGTGTTGTAAAGGATTTCTATATTCTCTTTTTCTTCAACTCGTTTACGCATTATTTCGGCTGCACGGAGGTAGGGCTTGCGCACTATCATGTACACTTTCTTTGCCAAACCTGACAGGTACATAGCCTCTTCGCAGGCAGTGTCGCCACCACCAACAACGGCTACTGTGCGCTTGCGGTAGAAGAAACCGTCGCAGGTAGCGCAGGCACTGACACCTTGACCGCGGTATTTCTCCTCGTCGGACAGACCAAGATACTTGGCGCTTGCACCCGTTGCAATAATGAGCGTGTTTGCTTCGATGATGTTGCCACGCTCGTCTTCGATGATGAAAGGACGTTTCTTAAGGTCTGCCCTCACGATGGAACCATCGCGGACATCGGCTCCAACGTTGGTAGCCTGGGCTTTCATTTCCAGCATTAACTGGTTGGCATCGATGCCGTCTTTGAATCCGGGGAAGTTCTCGATAATGGTTGTAGTTGTCAATTGTCCGCCCGGTTGCAAACCAGAGTATAGCACTGGCTGCAAATTAGAGCGACTTGCGTAGATAGCAGCCGTGTATCCAGCGGGTCCACTACCTATGATTAATGTCTTTACTTTCTCCATAGTGTTTGTTTATAGAATATTGTTTAATTTTTAGTTATACATATTCAGCAGTGCCTTACGGCAATGTGCAGTATGCGAAGTAGGGTAGAGTGCCTGACTATTTCGGGGGAAACAGTCCGAACAGGCGTGCGTCTATCATGTCCTCGATGCGTTTGAAGTCTTGCGGATTTTCTGCAAAGTCGATGCTGTCGCCATCAACTATCATCAGTTCACCGTCGTAGGTCTTAATCCAGTTCTCGTATCTTTCGTTCAATCCGCGTAGGTAATCTATGCGCATGGTCTGCTCGTAGTCGCGCCCCCTGCGTTGAATGTGCTCGATAAGATGCGGCACGCTACTCCTTATATATATAAGGAGGTCGGGCAGTTTCACCAGGCTCAGCATCAAATCGAACAGCTGTGTGTAGTTGTCGAAGTCTCTATTGCTCATCAGTCCCATGTCGTAAAGGTTGGGAGCGAATATGCGTGCGTCCTCGAAAATGGTGCGGTCCTGAATGATAGTGTCGTTGGAGCGCGATATTTCAACTACGTCGCGGAAGCGTTTATTAAGAAAATATATCTGAAGATTGAACGACCAGCGCTTCATGTCGTTGTAATAGTCTGCCAAATAGGGGTTGTTGTCGACCGGTTCGAACTGTGCCTTCCAGCCATATCGTTTGGCAAGCATTGTAGTAAGTGTTGTTTTGCCTGCTCCGATGTTTCCTGCTATTGCTATGTGCATATTCTTTGTTGTGATATAAGAGTGAGTTTTATCGATGATTAGAAAAATCCGAAGAGTTCCCGGTCTATCTTGTCGGTAATGAAACCAAAGTCTTTTGGATTGTTCTGGTAGTCGAGTTCGTCTACGTTTATGGTAAGTACGCGCCCTTTATACTGATTTTTTATAAAGTCTTCGTAGCGTTTATTGATGTTCTCAAGATAGTCCAACGGCATGCGTTGTTCGTAGTTGCGACCTCGTTTCTCTATGTTTGCAACCAAATGACTGACCGATGCTTGTAGGTAAATCATTAAATCGGGGTATCGAACGGCGTCGGTCATGTCTTCGAAGAGTTCCATATAGGTTTCGTAATCGCGCTCGTCAAGGTTGCCCATCGTGTAGTTGTTTGCCGTAAACACGTAAACGCCTTCGTAGATGGTGCGGTCCTGAATGACGTCAGTGTCTGAACGACTGATTTCCAACAAGTCTTTAAATCGTTCTTTCAGGAAGAATACCTCCATGGCGAACGACCATCGCTTTATGTTTTTATAGTAATCGTCGAGATACGGATTGTATTCTACCGACTCGTAGCGTGGTTTCCACCCATAGCGTTTGGCTAACATGGTGGTTAAAGTAGTTTTTCCGCTACCAATGTTTCCTGCTATTGCAATGTGCATAGGTCGTTTCCGCTTTATGGCAATACTGCTTTACCTATACAACCGCTTGGCATTTGTATCTTCAACATAGCACAAACAGTTGCAGCAATATCGTTTATTGTAACTTCTTGAGCCGATTCTCCATGGTTTACATGCCAGCCATACATTACCCAAGGAATGTGTGTGTCGTATGGATAAGGCTGTCCGTGCTGTGTGCCGATGTAGTCGGGAGAGTTCTTTGCGCCGAAGAATTGAGCACGAGTAACCACACCTATTTCGCCCGAACGGTTGCGCATGTAGCCATTGAGCATGCGTGTCTTGATGAAATCGGGCATGGTTTCGGTTGCAACATGCTCTTCGTCGAATACAAAAATATATTGGGGATCTTGCTTTAGGAACTTTATGGCCTCTTCGATAACGTCGTCTTTGTCTTTCCCTGCCTGTTCTATCATCTTGTCGTTGAAGGCAAATTGATAGTTGTCTTCGCCCATGACGGGTTTTATTCCGAACTTTTTCTGCAGGTGATTATTAAGGTCTTCCACTGCTTTCTTATACTCGAAAGCTCCTGCCGGAATGCGTTGCTTCTTTAAAAAGTTATAGTTGTGTGCTGCACCATGGTCGGCTGTAAGGAAAAGAAGATAGTTTCCACGTCCTACTTTGGCATCTAACACATTCAGGAATTGGGACAGATCTTTGTCCAACTGCATGTAGACATCGTGGTTTTCCTTGCCTCGCGTGCCATATTTGTGTCCGATGGCATCGGTAGAAGAGATGCTGACGGTAAGCATGTCGGTTTCTTTCCCTTGTCCTAAGCGTTCGTTCTCGAGTGCCGCAGCTGCCATTTTGAAGGTCATTGTTACGCCTTCGTTCGATGTCTTAATATTATAATTGGGAGCAGTATGGTTGGCTTTGTTGAACTTTTCTACCCATTCCGGCAGTTTATCCATATAGTAAGAAGAGGTAACGAAGTGCCCTGCAGAGGTGTCCCACCAGTATGCCGCGTTGGCAGAATGACCTGCCGGCAGAATGGCAGCACGGTCCTTGAGTGCTACACCTATGACTTTTGAACGGAAATTGGTGGCTAATCTCAGTTCGTCGCCTATCGTAGTGGTGAGCAAACGGTGTGGGCTCATCTGTCCTTCCTTGCTGTCCGACCCTACACTACGTACGGTTGTGTCGGTACAACAGTACACATACTGGTCGTCTTGCCAGAAATTGTTGCCGCAAATACCATGCAATGCCGGTACGGAACCGGTGAAAACAGACGAGTGTCCGATGGCTGTTACAGTAGGAGCATAGTTTATTTGCGTGTTTTCGAACGAGAAACCTTCGTTAAGAAGACGGCGAAGACCTCCTTGTCCGTATTCGTTTTGATAAAAATAGAGGTAATCCCAGCGCATCTGGTCGACTACAAGACCAACTATAAGCTTGGGTCTTGCTACTTGAGCCTGTGCATTTAACACCATAAGGAGCGTTAAAATAAACAGCGATATCTTTTTCATTTTCAACTATTTGGATAAATTTAAGTAGACCTTGGCACTGCCATTCCAAAGGCAGATATAAGCCGTTTTGTCTTTGCAAAGATACAATTTTATTATGAAACAGGGAAGATAAACCTACAGGTATTTTGTATTGATATCTATTTATCGGTTTTTATGCGGCTTAGTTTTGGTTATATCAAAATTAAATTTTATATTTGCAGAAAATTGAAAGTTGTGGAAATGAAGTACGTAAACGATACGGTGCGTAGAAGAGACCGGCTGATGGACGAGGCAAGAGCATTGGAATTGCTGAGAAATGGAGAGTATGGTGTGCTCTCGATGGTGTCTGAAGGCGGTGGCTATGGCATACCTGTGAATTTCGTCTGGGACGGTAAGAACAGCGCTTATATACACTGTGCGCCGGAAGGGCGCAAGTTAGAGGCGATAAAAGCGAACAACAAGGTGTCTCTTTGCATCATTGGCAATGTGAATTTGCTGCCAGGAAAGTTTACGACAGAATATGAAAGTGCCATCTTTTTTGGTACTGCACACACACAACTTAGCGACGAAGAGAAAATGGACGCATTGCATTTGCTTATCGATAAGCTCTCTTCCGACTTTAAAGAAATAGGCGATGTGTATGCACACAAGAGCTTTCATCGTGTAGAAATAATACGTATCGACTTTACGGAGTTTAGCGGAAAGCGAAAGAAAGTGCCTCTGGCAGCACAGCAAGTACGCACGGGCGACTAATCAAGGAAACGTTGATGGGTCAAACTATTGAAACATAAGGAACTGTACCTGCCGGCGAGCTATTGCATTGTATATTCTGAGAAGCTATAAAACTATAATTTGAAAACAAAAATAACGACTTTATGAAGAACAACTTAAAGAAAACTTTCCTCGTTGCAGGACTTGCTTGCGCCACACTCGTGGCAACGGCAGCTTCAGGGCAAAAGATTAAGAAAGGAAAATCTATGTACACGAACCCATTAATGCAGAAAAGTGCATTGCCATTTGGCGCACCCGACTTCAGTAAAATAAAGAGCGGACACTATCTTCCTGCCATTCAGGCTGGTATAGAAGAGCAACGTGCAGAGATAAAACAGATTGTAGAGAACAGGCAAAAGCCTACATTCCAGAATACAATCCTGGCATTCGAGAAGAGCGGACAGCTGCTTGACAGGGTAAAAAATATCTTCTTCTGCATTACAGAAGCCAACAAGACACCCGAAATCGAGGCTGCTGAAAAGGCTGCAATACCACTGCTCACCGATTTTGAGAACGAAATCAACTTCAATCAGAAATTCTTTGAGCGTGTAAAATATGTGTACGACCACGAAAGAAACAGCCTGAAGGGCGAAGACAAGGTGTTGCTCGAAGAGATATACAAGAACTTTGTACGTTCAGGTGCATTGCTGCCAAAAGACAAAATGGCTCGTATGAAAGAAATAAACACTAAGTTGGCACAGTTGCAGCAAGACTTTGGAAATATGCTTCCTAAAGCTTCTGTAGCATCAACTGTATGGGTAAACGATGTGAAAGAACTTGCTGGACTTAGCGAAGGAGCTATTGCACAATGTAAAAAAGACGCCGAAAGTCGTGGAGGAAAAGCTCCTTATTGCATTGTTATTACCAATACCACGCAACAGCCTATCCTTGCCAATCTCGAAAATAGACGACTTCGCGAGCGTGTTTACAATGCTTCCATTCATCGTACCGATGGAACCGGCGAATATAACACGTTCCCTGTAATCGTGGAAATTACTAAATTGCGTGCTGAAAAGGCTCAACTTATGGGATACAAGAACTATGCTTCGTATGCGTTGGCGAATGTAATGGCGAAGAATACCGACAATGTGTACGCCTTTCTAAACCAACTTATAAAGGAATATCAGCCAAAAGCGGTTGCAGAAACGAAAGATATAGAGGCATACGCACGCAAAACACAAGGTCCAAACTTTAATTTGCAACCTTACGACCGTTTCTATTATTCTGCAAAAATGAAGAAAGAGCACTTCAATTTTGCCGATGATGAAGTGAAACCGTACTTTAATATAGACTCTGTTCTTATTAATGGAATCTTCTATGCAGCCAATAAAGTATATGGTTTAACCTTTAAAGAACGCAAAGACATACCTACTTATCACCCCGACATGAAGGTATTCGACGTGATAGACAACAATGGTAAGCAGTTAGCTCTATTCTATTGCGACTATTTCCGCCGTCCAACGAAGCGTGGTGGGGCGTGGATGAGTGCTTTCGCAAAGCAAAGTCGAATGCGCCAACAGATACCTCTTATATATAATGTGTGCAATTATGCGAAAGCACCAGAGGGCCAGCCTACGCTTTTAACATGGGACGAGGTGTCTACAATGTTCCATGAATTTGGGCATGCACTGCACGGAATGTTGTCGAATTGCTATTATAACACGCTAAGCGGTACGTCTGTGGCACGCGACTTCGTGGAAATGCCATCACAGTTTAACGAAAGTTTTGCAAGCATACCCGAAGTTTTCAACCACTATGCAAGGCATTATAAGACCAATCAGCCTATGCCTGCCGACTTGTGCGAACGTATGCTGAAGTCTATAAACTATCAGGCTGCATACGCATTGGGCGAAAATCTCGGCGCAACTTGTGTGGATATGGCTTGGCACATGCTCGATACAAAGAGTATTCCTGCTGCCAACGAGGCTAAGAATTTTGAGGTTAAGGCACTGAAAGAGGTAGGTTTGCTCGACAGTCAGATACCTCCACGCTATTCGACATCATACTTCAACCATGTTTGGGGAGGCGGTTACGCAGCAGGATACTATAGCTATTTATGGTCGGAAGTATTGGCGGTAAACATTTCAGACTACTTCGCAAAGCACGGCGCATTGACCCGAAAGGTGGGCGATGACTTTAGAAATAAGGTGTTGAGCCGTGGCAATACAAAGGACTTAATGGAGATTTTCTCCGATTTCACAGGTCTTAAAGCTCCAGATGCGTCTGGTTTGCTAAAGGCAAGAGGGTTGTGATAATCCTCAGATAATAAATCTTTTTCATCTCTTCCGCCATTGCTGTAAAGTGCGATGGCGGTTTCTCGTTTCTGTAAAAATCTACTTGTTACAATGCTATAAACATTCTTTTATACATTATTTGTAATTCTCCAATTGCTTATCAATCCTTAATTGGCGTTTGATAGTTAGTAACAATCAATATAATCGGAAGCATACGAACAAATAAATGTAACAGGGTTGGATAATCATCGCTTAAAAAAGATTCCGTAAAAATGTTATTGCTCATTATGAATGCATGCATTGTTTAACGTCAAATAAGTGGAATTATACCTATGGAACAGAAAAAGGGTGCAATAAAACAATGGATAATGATACCTATAAATAAGCATATGGATTACTGTATAGGTCGTGTTTTGCAAACTGTAGATTGCATTTTAAGGTACTTTGAAATAGGTTTTATACCTAAAAGTAGGTATTGAGATAGCGAAAAATAGTCGTTTTTGCACATCTTACAAAACATGTGCAGTGCAAAATACCGACAAGTAAGTATTGTAATAAATATGGAAAGAAATTACCTTTGCACCAGAAATAAACAGAGAATTGATAATGGGCTTAATGTAATACTATGCGTTTAGCCTTATAATTTACTAAATTACAATACTATTATGAGAGAAGAATGGAGAGGCTTTTCAGGCACAAAGTGGCTTGACGAAGTAAACATGCGCGAGTTTATCCAGGCAAACTACACTGGCTACGACGGCAACGAGGACTTCCTTGCAGGCCCTACGGAAGCAACAGACAAACTCTGGGGCAGACTGAAAGAACTTCAGAAAGAAGAGCGTGCCAATGGAGGCGTACTCGATATGGAGACCGAAGTGGTGTCAAGTGCCACTGCTTACGGACCAGGATACATCGACGAAAGTCTTAAAAACCTCGAAAAGGTAGTAGGTTTGCAGACCGACAAGCCGCTGAAACGTGCCTTCATGCCTTACGGTGGCATCAAGATGGCAGAGCAGGCATGCACCACTTATGGCTATCAACCATCTGAAAAGCTTCACGAAATTTTCACGAAATATTGCAAGACCCACAACGACGGTGTGTTCGATGCATATACCGATGAAATGAAAATAGTACGCCACAACCATATTCTAACTGGTCTTCCAGATACATACGGGCGTGGTCGTATCGTGGGCGACTATCGCCGTGTTGCTCTTTACGGCGTAGATTTCCTTATAAACGAGAAGAAAAAAGACCTGAAGAACTGTGGCGATGGCGTAATGACGGAGGAAATCATTCGTCTGCGCGAGGAAATTGCAATGCAAATCAAGGCTTTGAACGAACTCAAGGCAATGGCACAAATTTACGGATTCGATATTTCTAATCCGGCAAAGAACGCCCGGGAAGCTGTACAATGGCTCTACTTCGGCTATCTTTCAGCCATTAAGACACAGAATGGAGCAGCCATGTCGGTGGGCAGAATATCTACATTCCTCGACATTTACATCAATCGTGACATACAGGAAGGTACATTGACCGAGGCAGAAGCACAGGAACTCATCGACCATATCGTCATGAAGTTCCGCATGGTCAAGTTCGCTCGCATTCCATCGTACAACCAATTGTTCTCGGGAGACCCCGTCTGGGCAACCCTCGAAGTAGCTGGTTTGGGTATGGACGGACGTTCTATGGTTACAAAAACCGACTTCCGCTTCCTCCATACACTCGAAAATATGGGACCATCGCCCGAACCTAACCTCACAGTGTTGTACTCTCCAGCGCTGCCGGAAGGCTTTAAGAAGTACGCAGCAAAGATTTCTGTGAAGACAAGCTCTATCCAATACGAGAACGATGAGGTAATGAGACCCATCTGGGGAGACGATTATTCAATCTGCTGCTGTGTGTCTGCCACACAGACAGGTAAGGAAATGCAGTTCTTCGGAGCACGTGCCAACCTTGCAAAGTGCCTTACTTACGCCATCAGTGGCGGTGTAGACTACAAGACACGTGAGCAATGTGGTCCGGCATATCGCCCAATCGAAGGCGACATAGTAACCTATGAAGAGTTTATGCCTAAGTTTATGGATATGATGGAATGGCTTGCCGACATTTACGTAAATACCCTTAATCTTATTCATTACATGCACGACAAGTACTTCTATGAGGCGGCAGAGCTTGCCCTTATAGACACCGACGTGCGCCGAACATTTGCTACCGGCATCGCAGGATTTAGCCATGTGGTAGACTCTATCAGTGCTATTAAGTATGCAAAGGTTAAGATTGTACGCGATGAAACGGGCTTCCCAATCGACTTCGAGACCGAAGGCGAGTTCCCACGCTATGGCAACGACGACGAAAGAGCCGACGAAATAGCTGTCTGGTTGCTCAAGACGTTCATGACAATGATAAGGAAACACCATACCTATCGCAACTCTGAACCCACCACAAGTATACTTACCATCACATCGAATGTGGTATATGGCAAGTACACACCAGCCATGCCGGACGGTCGTCCTGCCGGTGCTCCATTGTCGCCGGGTGCAAATCCATCGTACGGAGCAGAGCAAAATGGCTTGTTGGCATCGCTCAACTCTGTTGCGAAACTGCCTTACGAGTATGCGCTCGATGGTATTTCAAACACGCAAACCATTGCTCCAAGCACATTGGGAAAGACCGAAGAGGAACGCACAGACACGCTTGTAGGTGTGATGGACGGTTATTTCAGCCGTGGCGCACACCACTTAAACGTGAATGTTTTCGGTGTAGAGAAACTTATCGATGCTATGGAGCACCCTGAAAAGGAGGAGTATGCAAACTTCACAATCCGTGTCAGTGGCTACGCTGTCAAGTTTATCGACCTCACAAGGGAGCAGCAAGAAGACGTAATAGCACGTCGCGCACATGGCAAGATGTAAGCAACGAGCTTTGTAAACAAGACGTATTTTATCAATATATAGTTAGTAATTTGAATAGAAATAATTGGGCTGACGCGTTTGGTCCAATTATTTTTTTACATCAAACCGTCACAATCGACATATAAATTGGTCGATATTGTACACCAGACAAATAACTACAAGGACATCATGGCAGAACAAATACCTACAATAGAGTATGATACTGAGAACATGGAACGTGCCGACGGCAAACCACTGGCAAAGGTACACTCCATCGAATCGTTCGGTTCGGTAGATGGACCGGGTATCCGTTTCATCGTTTTTCTAAAGGGTTGCACCATGCGTTGCCGTTATTGTCATAACCCGGACACATGGGACAGCCATTCCGACAAGCTGATGACAGCAGACGAACTGCTGGCGAAAGCCGTTCGCTTTAGAAGCTATTGGGGCACGAAGGGCGGCATAACGGTGAGTGGGGGAGAGGCTTTGCTGCAGATAGACTTCCTCATTGAGTTCTTCCGCAAGGCAAAGGCGCAGGGCATAAATACCTGTCTCGACACGTCGGCACAGCCTTTCCGGCGCACAGGAGTTTTCTTTGAGAAGTTCAAAGAACTGATGAAATATACCGATTTGTTGCTTTTCGACATCAAGCACATTGATTCTGATGAGCATAAAAAGCTGACTGGCTGGCCCAACGACAACATTTTGGACTGTGCACGATACTTGTCTGAAATTGGCAAACCCATCTGGATACGGCACGTTCTTGTGCCTACGATTACCGATAACGACGAGTATCTGCACCGTTTGCGTGCATTTATAGCCTCGCTGGACAACGTTGAAAAGATTGAAGTGCTGCCCTATCACACGCTGGGAATATATAAATGGGAGAACCTGCACATTCCTTACACGTTGAAAGGAATACCCGAGCCTACGCCCGAACAGGTACAACATGCACAACAAATATTGGAAGGCAAGGCGTAAAGGGGTGCTTTGGGGTGGTGGTTTTGATAGGTGTCCTAGGAATACTAGGGCCCCTAGTATTCCTAGGACACCCTATGATATTTATAGCCCCCTACCTTTTTTAGCTTTTCATTTACGCTTATTCAAAGTAATACAAGAAGGTGGCAATGCCTTCCAGGGCAGGTTTGCGCTCACCTTCAATCTCTATTTGGAACTTGATGCCCGCCCTGCAGATGCCCCGCAAGTTCTCTATGCTGTCGAGCGAAGACACCAGACGAATGTGCGAACCTGCGAGTACAGGACGCCCGAAGCGCATTTTGTCCATGCCATAGTTCACCATCATCTTCAGATTATGCACCTCAATGATTTCGCTCCACATGTGTGGCAGCAGCGAAAGCGTAAGATATCCGTGTGCGATAGTACTCTTGTAGGCACTTTCTTTTGCTGCCCGTGCGGTGTCTACATGTATCCATTGATGGTCTAAAGTGGCGTCGGCAAAAAGATTGATGCGTTCCTGACTAACCTCCAACCACTGACTTTCACCGAGTTTCTTGCCCAAATAGCTTGCCAACTCTTCGTAGTTGTTCACTATTAGTTTATCCATTGTTTTCCTTTCATCTTTGTTTTGTGCCTACAAAGATACTAAGTTTCTTCTTAATTCCACCACTTTTGTCTTGCTCTTTCTTCTTAAAATTGCACAAAATATGTGTTAAGTGTGCAGTCTAAAGCGATGAATTGCAAGTCCACCCATTCGTTTCCTCTTCCTCGTAACGTATCAGAACCAACCCACAAGCAGCTGTAGAGGCGTGATTTTTCATGTTCCTAATCCCCTAAAAACAGTAGCGTTTGATGGTTATTGAGGGCTTTCCACAAGATTAAACTCCATATAATGCAAAAGCGCAAGACCATCACAGTCTCACGCTTTCGTTAGTCCAAATAGGCTGTCTGCCTATTCTAACCTCTGCTTGATTTGTAGGTTCGCGCCTCTCGGCGTTCCCCTCAAAATCTCGCATCGTTTGTTATCCTTTACTCAATCTTAATTTATATTACCTTAAACTAATCCTATTAGTTTGAACAATCTCCTTTGTTCTTCTTAAATAAAACAACTAAAAACCTAAATCTATTACTATTAACCTAAACAATCTAATAACCTTTTTGTCTTAATGACAGTGCAAAGGTACACAGCTTTGCCGATACTGAAAAATATTTCGACATGTTTTTTTCGATGTGAACGGCTTTCTTGACATGCGTCAATTCTTTAATGTGTCCGTAAACGTGTGGTCTTATTATTCTAACAGATATTGTCTTTTGTACAAGGAATGGGAGGACGAGGGGTGAAGACGAAACAACAGATTGCAGACACTGTGTGTACGGCCGTGCAATCTGTTATTGTCTGGAAGACATGCAACCGCTTTGTGCGGGAAAATGTCGAAGGACAGAGGTTGTAAAAGCTATGTTTTCTCAAGCTCTCATGTCTGGTTCTGCATGTGCTTCGCTCTTGTTGTCTGCCCTATTTATCGCTAAGTTTCTCTTTTAGGAAGTCGAGCATTAAGCGTATTGCCTTATTGGTTGCAATGGCAAGATTAATGTCCCGGCCGAAGTTTTCGGTGAGTTTGAATGTCCGTATGTCGTCTTTCGAGCCGTAACCAATCCATATTGTGCCTACGGGAATGTCGGTTGTGCCACCGCCCGGACCCGCTATGCCGGTAACAGAAATGGCAAAATCCACCTGCAGAGCCTCGATGGCACCGCGCGCCATCTGTTTTGCCACCTCTTCGCTAACGGCTGTATGTTCTTGCAAAGTATCGGCAGAAACACCCAATAAGCGTATTTTCACCTCGTCGGTGTACGACACTATGCCTCCCTTGAAGTAGTTTGAGGCTCCCGGAATGGCTATGATGGTCTCGCTGATGCGCCCACCTGTGCAGCTCTCGGCAGTTCCGAGCGAATAGCCCGATGCATAAATTAGGTCGCCAATCTGGCGCGATAATATCTTACTTTCAAATTCCATAGTCGTTAATTCCTATTCAAATGTAACTTTACTGAAAGCCGGAAGGTCGATTGAAGCAAACTTGCCGTCTCTGTATTTAAACGTTCCGACGCTGGCAATCATGGCAGCATTGTCGGTAGTATAACTAAATTTCGGTATATAAATGGTCCACCCGAAGCGGGCAGCGTGGTCGTGAAAGGCGTTGCGCAGACCGTTGTTGGCTGACACGCCCCCTGCTACGGCAACGTGTCTGATGCCCGTGTCCTTAACAGCCTTGCGCAGTTTCTTCATCAAAATGTCTACGATGGTAAACTCAAGGCTCGCTGCGAGGTCGTTCTTGTGGTGTTCTATGAAGTCGGGATCGTCCTGAATCCACTCGCGGAGGTTGTAAAGGAACGACGTTTTCAGTCCTGAGAACGAGTAATCGTAGCCCGCTACGTTGGGTTCGGCAAACTTATAGGCTTTAGGATTGCCGTTTCTGGCAAGCTTGTCAATGATTGGTCCGCCCGGATAGCCTAATCCCATCACCTTTGAACATTTGTCTATGGCTTCGCCGGCAGCGTCGTCTATTGTCTGTCCCAACACTTCCATGTCGTTATAGGCATTCACCTTTACTATCTGGGAGTTGCCACCGGAAACCAAAAGGCAGATGAAGGGGAAGGGAGGCTGGCTGTTGTCGTCGTCGTTTTCCTTAATAAAGTGGGCTAAGACGTGTCCTTGCAGGTGGTTGACGTCTATGAGCGGAATGCCCAAAGCCCGTGCAAAACCTTTGGCAAAGCTTACTCCCACGAGCAGACTGCCCATTAAACCCGGTCCGCGTGTAAAGGCAACGGCAGACAATTGTTCCTTTGTTATGCCGGCACGCTTAATGGCTTGGTCTACAACAGGCACTATATTTTGTTGGTGTGCCCGTGAGGCCAGTTCCGGAACGACACCTCCGTAAGCCTTGTGGACATCTTGTGAGGCGGTAACATTGCTGAGAATTACACCATTTCGCAGTACTGCTGCACTGGTATCGTCGCAACTGCTCTCAATACCAAGTATGTAAATATCCTCGTCTTTCTTCATTATTGTTCTCTTCCTGTGCTGTTGGCACTCTGCTTATGTAGCCTTTCTACATTGCAGTTTAGTGGTCTTACGCTTAGTGTGTGAGTATTTCTACTCCGCTATCAGTCATTAAGAAGGTGTGTTCCCACTGTGCAGAGGGTAGCTCGTCGCCTGTTATCACCTCCCAGCCGTATGGGTCGTCGGCATCGATAAAGACTTTCCACGTACCTTGATTAATCATTGGCTCGATGGTGAACACCATTCCAGGCACCAGCAACATGCCCGTTCCCCTGTGTCCGTAGTGCAAAACTTCAGGCTCTTCGTGGAACTCCAAGCCCACGCCATGCCCACAAAGGTCGCGCACGACGCCGTATCCGTACTTCTCGGCATGCTTCTGTATGGCGTGCCCAATGTCTCCGACGAACGAGTAAGGCTTGGCTGCAGCCGCGCCAATCTCGAGGCATTCCTTGGTAACACGCACCAATTGTTCTTTCTCGGGGGTAGTTTTTCCAATGATGAACATGCGGCTTGCATCGGCAAAATAGCCGTCCACAATGCACGTCATGTCCACATTTACAATGTCGCCCTCCTGCAGAACGTCTTCCTTCTTGGGTATTCCGTGGCATACCACCTCGTTTATGCTGGTGCAGACACTTTTTGGATAGCCCTCGTAGTTAAGGCATGCAGGTGTGGCATTGTGCTCTTTGCAGAACGCCATACATATATCGTCTATCTCTTGTGTATTCATTCCGGCGTGAATAGCATCTGCCACAGCGTCTAAGCAGCCTGTGTTTACAACGCCTGCACGGCGTATTCCTTCTATCTGTTCCGGGGTTTTAATAAGGTTTCGAGTTGGTACGAGCTTTCCTTTCTTCTCGAATTCCATTATCCTTCTATCCATTTCGGTGGGTTCTTGTCCTGGTAGACAGTGCCACCTTCTCTTCTTCAATATCATTGTTACCTTTTTAAACTTCTTTGCAAAAGTACTAATAATAAATAGAAATGACAAAGGAATTAACTCATTTTTATCCCTTTCGCATTATAAGGGTGCTTGAGCTGTTTTGTTGAAATAACAGAATGCTGTCTGCTTGCCATTCGTATAATTTTTTGAAAAAACATGCGTTGTCTTGCAAAAGAATACTTGATTTAAATCAATTAAATGCAAATAAATGAATATTTTTGGTTCATTATTTGTGCTTTTAAGTATTTATTGTTATCTTTGCTAACACTTAAAGGTAGAAAAAACGTTACTTTCGTTGAGTCATTTTGGTAGAGATTGCGTATTTAGGCACTATATTTTGAATTTTCTCAGGAGCAGTGATGCTCTACAATTGTTTATATTTAAGTTTATAAAAGTTTTCTTCAGTTAAAGTTATAGATTAGGTAGAAGACGATTGTTTCAGGATAACTTTTCTGTTTCATGCCACTTATTTTTTCACAATATGAAAGATGTGAAGTTCCGTTTCGTCTGTCTTTGTTTCCCAATTGGTTTTCTTTTCAAACACCATTCATATCCTTGTTAAAATTCATTCAGTCCCTTTTCAGATGCCATTCAAATGCTATTTGAATGCAAACCTGCCATTCCCTATATTCGGCGGAAACCTGATAGAGAGTCGGAAACTGCGATAATTGTTATCGCACACTATTCTAAAATTAGTTAAATCAGGAGTATTTTGTATAAAAATATTTTGATATTAGATAAAAATAGCGTACATTTACGCTCGTTATCCTGAAACAATCTTATGTGCCTTACTAACTAATACCTAACTTAGAACAGAAACGACGGACTGAGAAGCCCGTCGTTTTCTTTTGTCTGAAAATCTTTTGACAATTTACAGACAAGCACAACAGTATTGTAAAGATAATTCAGAAGAAAGGCAACGATTGCGTTTTTGCGTTGCAAAAACGGCTCTTTTCCATCGTAAAACCCATGCTTTTACCGTGCGAAAGAGCCATTTTTGAAGTGTCAGATAATAGATTTTATAATGCTCTGATAATTAAGTTGTTATACAATATGTATGCTTTTAAAATATATTTACAGTCCTATTGGCTTGTTTTTACCAATATACCAAGGTGCGGAGAGAGGATAACGAGAGGACTTCAAAAGGATTTTTCCCATAGGAAAGGTGAATGTTGAAATTGTGTTCGTCGGTTTTTAACACTCGCATAAGAATACCAACGGTGTGGATTGCATAGTGTAGAGGCGTGATTTATCACGTTCTTCATTTCCATGCAGCAGTCTCTTGGGTGCAGGGAAGCAATTTGTTGCGTCCCTACGGCAGGGAAGAGGCATTTATGCAGGGGCGGTTCAACAATGGTTCATCGGTGGAACGGTTTTCTTCTGGTTGCACTTCCACACAGAAAAATACTCCCATTCTGTTTGGATAAACAGCGTGGGAGTATGGTAAATAGTTATGTTCTTTCGTTCCTTTTTTATTCTTCGAAAAGTGCGTTTTCTCGCCATGGCATTGTCCAAGCGAGCTTGCCACTGTTCATTTGGCTTATCAAAGACGTCCTTTCTACTGCCTGTATTTCTCTACACCGAGCTTATACATATCGTTTCCTTCGTGGTCGATGGCTACGATTACAGGCAGTTCCTCTACACGGAGGCGGCGTATAGCCTCTGTGCCGAGCTCGTCGAAAGCGATGACTTCGGCTTCTTTTACTGCCTTTGCCATAAGGGCGGCAGCACCACCGATGGCAGCGAAGTAAACGCCAGTGTGCTCTTTGAGTGCGTCGATAACCTCTTCGGAACGAGAGCCTTTGCCTATCATGACGCGTAAGCCTTGCTGAATGAGGCGTGGCGAGTAGGCGTCCATGCGTCCACCCGTAGTCGGACCGACAGAACCGATGGGTTGTCCCGGCTTGGCAGGGCAGGGGCCAGCATAGTAAACCGCCTGACCCTCAAAGTTGAATGGCATAGGTTCGCCTGCGTCCAGCATTTCGCAAAGACGCTTGTGTGCAGCATCGCGCGCCGTATATATAGTGCCCGAAATGTAAACCATATCGCCTGCGTGGAGCGAACGTATGGTTTCGTCGGTGAAGGGAGCTGATATAATTCGTTTTTCTTCCATAATTCGTTTTCTTATATTTGCGTGTTTAGAGTGAACCTTCGGCGTGTCGTGTGGCGTGGCAGCCAATGTTTACCGAGACGGGCAAGCCTGCAATGTGGGTGGCATTGGTGAGAATGCTTACTTGCAGGGCTGTTGTCGTGCCGCCGAAACCGCAGGGACCGATGCCGAGCTTGTTGATTTCTTCCAGCAATTCTTTCTCCAACTGGGCTACGTGAGGCTTTTTGCTCACACTGCCAACAGGGCGTAGAAGGGCTTTCTTGCTGAGGAAGGCTGCCCGCTCCATAGTTCCACCGATACCAATGCCCACGATGATGGGTGGGCAGGGGTTGCCGCCAGCGTGGAAAATGGTGTCGATGACAAACTCCTTGATTCCTTTCACGCCTGCACTGGGCGTAAGCATCTTCAGTCCGCTCTTGTTTTCGCTGCCGAAACCCTTTGGTGCTACGGTGATGTGGAACTCATCTCCCGATACGATTTCGTAGTGAATGATGGCTGGTGTGTTGTCGGTGGTGTTCACACGGTCTATCGGGTCTTTCACAACCGACTTGCGCAGATAGCCGTTTGCATAGCCTTGGCGCACGCCTTGGTTGATGGCTTCCTCGATGAAACCGCCCGTAACGTGGCACTCTTGTCCCATTCTGACGAACACAACCGTCATTCCTGTGTCCTGACACATAGGCACACGCTCGGTTCTGGCAATGTCGGCATTCTTTACTATCGTACCGATGATTTCGCTTGCCAAGGGCGATTTCTCTTGTTTCTGGCATATTGCGAGCTTGTTGTATATATCGTCGGCAAGCACGTAACATGCTTCTATACAGAGTTTTTCTACCAACTCCGTAATTCTTGATGCTTCAATTTCTCTCATTTATACTTCTCTTGTAAGGAAATACTGTGTATTTCGGTTCTCAATGTTTTCGCAATTCTTGTCAACAATGCCTATCAGGCAGTGCGTTTTAGTGTCCGGGTCGTACATAAGTTCCTTTACAAAGGCAAAGTTCTGTATGTCTTGGGTGTTGGTAACCTGCAGGCGAGGACCTCCGCACTCTACAATGCATTCGCCGATGGTGATGTGTTCCTCGTCGTAGTATGCCACAGGCTGATGCTGGTCTATTACTTCTTTCACGCTATCTTCAAGTTCCTGAATGTCAAACTCTTCGTGGTTGTAGAACTTCAGTACGAATCCGTTGCGTATGTCGGAGAAGTAGTAGCTGTCTGGATAGATGCCGTAGTTGTCCTCGAGTATGTAACGGGTGATTTCTTCGGCGGTGTGCGCCATCTTGCGGTACTTCAACGACTCGTGCACAATGTCGTAAATGCTTTCCGGAAGTGGTCCGAACATAGATGGACGTGCTACGATAATCTCTTCACCGATGCCAACAACGAGGTCGGCATTCCGACCTAAAGCCTTCCGTAACAGGTTGAAATGCTCAACGATGACACGCTTTTTGTGCTCCAGCAACGTTTTAACGAACTCTGCAATCTCCCACATCTGCATGAAACCAGTAAGGAAACGAATGTCCAAATGGAACGATGAAGCCTCCTTTATCTCGCCCAATGCAATCGCCTCGCGCATGGAAAGGATTTTGCGGGGATTGATAACGTCGTCGTCGTTGGTGAGTTCCAATCCGGGAAACATGCCCTTGATGAGCGATGACTTGCCCGAACCTGCATCGCCGACAATGCCGATAAGGCGATCGGTGTAGAGAAGGTGGCGTTGCGAAATGTAGTCGCCGAGGAATATAAGACGCTCTTTGCCACGGGGAGCGAAGTATTGCGTCGATATAAGATACTGTTGAAGTGGGTTTATCATTGCTGTTCGTGCTGGGTGTTGGTGCGGGAAGGCAGTGTAAGCAGGGCTTGTTGCCCAGTGTATAATAGAACTTGTGTGTAAAAAAAAGAACGAGTTGGCACGCCCCACAGTGTGGGTTCGTGTGCCGGCTCGCTCTATGTTCGTGTTACAATTCGAAGGTCATCTTCATCAAAGGTGTGTGCTGCTGTGCGCCGTACACATCGGTTTCGCCCAACGAACCCGATGGGATAGGGCGGACGATGGTTACTTTGATGGCTTTTGCAGGGTCGAAGTGAATGATGTTAATGATGTCTTCTGTCTTGATATGGTAGAGTTCACAGAACATTTTTTCGTTGAAAATGTTGGCTGCCTTTACCTTATTATACATATCAAAGTCCTTGAAAATGACATCGAACGTAAGTTCGAAAGGCCCCGAATTCTTGCTGCGAATAACCGAAGCCACGTCTATTAATTTGTATTGTGCCATGTTTTTATCTCCTTAAACTGTTTGTTACTTGCATTCTCCCTTGTCGAAATTGACGTAAGTGATAGGGAAGAGACTTGTTGGGTCGTCTACTTCCAAGAGGTGATAGACGTTGAATTCGTAAACTTCGCCCATCTTACAGTCTGATGGAGAGAACGGGAAGGCGAGGTTACCTGATGTGGAATAGCGACCTTCATAGCCGAAGTGGAGCATCGTACTGCGTGCAAAGCTGCAGATAGTGTTGGCTGTTTCCTGACTATCTGCCACGGCTTCGATAATGATGAGCAGTTCATCAGAGTGCGATTCCTCTATTCCTTTGAACATAGCCATAACGCCTTTCTTGCCGTAAATCTTGAAATCGAGGAAGAAATCGGTTATGCCGTACTTCTTGAAGTTATCCTCTACGCGAGCGCGAACAGCCTCTGTGATTTCGTCTATCTTAGAAATCATGATGGGATCCTTAACCGCTGCAGGCGACATAGTGCGGAAACCTACCCGGCGAACACCCTCGAGCTTAACGTAATATTTGTCGGTTGGTACGAACTTGGAGCCTGAAACACGTACCTTATTGTCGTCTACCTGTTCGAATTTGCATTCGTGCAGGTTGATGGCACCGCCCGGACCAGGCAATATGTATGGGTTGGTCTTCTCGTAAAGAGTGTGTCCTGCAATGGAAAGAGTAGTACATTTACGAGCTGACGACAATGGTTCGAGCACGAAATCGTCGTGGTGCAGATAGCCAAACATACAGTCGCTACCACTTCCCGGCAGTGCGCAGATAGCGGCACACTCTAATATTTTGCCCAAGTGGATAGCCAAACCTTTAGGAAATCCCTCCTTTATTGGAAGGGCTGCGAATACAGATGGGTCGTAAGAACGACCAGCAATAATAACGTCTGCCCCTTCTTCCAATGCCTTGATGTAAGGTTCTTCGCCCATTTGTGCCACGATGTGAACGGCTTCGTCTATGTCTTTCTCTCCGATAGGCTTAGCCGGAGCAAGTGGAGTTACCTTTCCTTTGCGAAGTTCTTCCTTGATAAAGTCTTTCTCAAATTCCGATTCTATTACTGCCATCTTGAAAGAAAGCCCTTTCTCTTTGGCTATTTCGCGAATGATATCGAGCACAAATTTTACGTGAGGACGTGCCCCGCTACCACCGGCAGTACCTACAATGACAGGTACTTTCGCCTCGATGCCCGCAGGAATCATGATTTCCAAGTCGCGTTTTACCGAGTTGCGGTCGGTGAACGACTTGCCTGCGCCAAGATAATAAGGTCCCGGGTCTGATGAACCAGCGTCTACTGCAATTACATGTGGTTTACGTTTCATTCCTTCTACGAACGATTCCATCGGGAAACCATAGCCCAATATCGCCGTAGTGGAAAGTATTCTGATTTCTTCCATCTTTCTTTTCCTTTTTTTATTGCGTGGTCGAAACCTTTTAATTGCCTGATTGGAAGCAAGGTACAATAACTTTATGAGCGTTAAAGAGACGTACCATAAAAGGTTTGTTCCAATATTTAGAAGTTTTAATAAATATGACTTTCGCTTCTGAAGAGTGCGCTATCAACCTTTGGAAATGATTGAATTGGAGTCTGATGTCTATTGTGTCATTTTCTGACTGCTATTGCATCGATTTCTAAAACCCATTGTTTCGCTCTCTAAAACCCACCCTTTTGCGATGCAAAAGAGCCTGTTTTGTTCTTCAAAACCCATTGTTTTGATTTCTGATGGCGATAGCATCAATCTCAGACGCAGTTTGTATCAGTTCCTGACAGATACGATGTCATATCTTGATGAATATGGCGTCGTGTCTGAAAGGAACAGACGCCACATCCTTTTTTCTATCTTGTAATATTGAATTTGCGTATATATTATAATGTGTCTACTCGGCGGTGAGAGCCAAGATGCGGCTCATTTCGTTGAAGACAATCATGTAGCCTTCGTCTACACCCATACCCGGTTTTGCAAGATACTGTACAGGTTGGGTTGCCATGGCGATGTTTGCACAAACTTCTGCAGAGCGGTTTGTTTCGTTGCAAGTACCACCGAGATAGGCACCCATGCCGTGTTCCTTGCAGTAAAGTACGGCTTCGATGGTGTTGTTGATGCCTCCGAGGTCGGGCGTCTTTATCTGTGCCATGTGCCCAGCCTTCTTTTCAGTGAACGCTTTGATGTCTTCCAGTGTGTTGCACCACTCGTCTGCAACGATTTCAGCGTCGATACCGTCGCGGTCCATCGCTGCGCGGATAGCAGCCAGAGCATCGATTTGTGCTTCGCGCTCGCCCATATCAACTGGTCCTTCTACACGCAAGTGGAACGGTTTTGCTATTTCTGCCACTTCGCCAATGTATTTGGCGATAGCCTCGAAGTCGTTGTTGAACACGATGCCGAGTGTACCGTAGACGTCGATATGGAATGTTGGGTTGTAGCATTCGCATGGACGGAGCTCGAGCACGCGGTTGCGGAGCCACTCTATATATTCCTTAATCTTTTCGCCTTTCAGTCCAACCTTTGTCTCAACGTGATTGAAAAGTGCGTGGGGAAGCACGTCTGCACACTTCATTATCATCTTGTCTGCATTCAGGTAGCGGTCGTCTCCCGATTGAGAGAAGATAGGAATCATCTTCTTGGAAACCTCTGTGCCATATTCATCGGCTACTACTTGTGCCATTAATTTGGCTTGGCTCTTTGCAACGGCATCGAGACAAGCCTGTGTTACACCATATCTTATGGCGGTGTGATATATCTTTCCTGTAGACGGACTTACTGCCTTGTCTACGAGGTCAGCCATTTTGCGGAACGATGTAATTTCTTTTCCTTCGTAAAGTGGTGCTATTTCTTTCTCAATAACTGGGATAAAGTCCTTGGCAAGGAACAGTGGGTCGCGCCCACCGGCACCTGAATACTGTACGGCAGCACAGTCTCCGAATGCGATGGCACCGTTCTCAAGGATAAACATAACGCTGATAGACTCGCCGGCTTGTCTTACTTGCTTGAAACCGGGTGTCATTGGAGTCCCAATATAGAAGGCACCGTCATTCTTTGCACCAGCTTTGATGGCTTTCTGGTCATCGAAAAAGAATCCCGTTTTGCCCGGAGCGCATACAACTTTCTTGATTTTCATAATAAGAACCTGTTTAAGTTATGGTCTCGCTACCATTTCTCTATCATTCAATAGCGAGACCGATGTGTTAGTTTATATTTTTACTTGATGTGTCTTTTATTTATATTCGCTTGAAGAACATTGCAGAATTAGTTGTTCTTCGGGCGTCCTACAAGGTGTCCCTTACCGATTGCGTAAACGTCGTCGATAACCATCTGGAAGCTGACAGGACGGTTTTCTGCCTTCGCACGTTCCTCTAATTTCTGGCGATGGAAGGTTACCAAGTCGTCGCTGAGCGGCATGTTACCCATGTTCAGCAAGCGGATAGCACCTTGATTGTCGCGTGCAGGCAACACCTTACCGGCGTTGTACTTGCTTGGTGCGAATGGTATGTCGATTACACCGGCTTCGATAGCAGCGCAAGTTCCCACAGCCCAGTCGCCCTTGCCGAGTTCCTCGACCTTGTTGAGCATACACTCCATTTCCTGCATAATGATTTCGCTTTCGTCTACAACAGCAGGTATTTCGCGGAAGTTCTGGTCTTTTAACATATTGATGACCTGCTTCGTAGCACGCAGTCCGGCAGCGTTGGCTTCCTTGGTTGGGATACCCATAGCCTCGTGAGGAGTCTTCACGATAACCTTTGTAGCCTTTGCAAGTGCACCGGCTGCCGAGCCCCACGAGATAACACCGAACGCTTGTGCCTCGTCTTGTGGGAAACCGCCCATCCATTGGTGGAACACTGTGGTTACACGAGCGTCCTTGTAGCCGAACTTATCAAGGTATTTGCGGGTCATGATGTCGAGCGAACGTATTGCGGCAACGTCCTGAATGAGGTTTCCACACTGCCCATATCCAACAGTAAGGTCGCGTACTCCCTGTGTTGCAGCGAGCACTGCTTCGATCACAGCCACCGTATTTGAGATGCAAGGAGGGATAAGTGTACCAGTAAGAGGGCCGAATGGCTCGCGGTTGATCGACACGCCCGCTTCCTCGTACAGACCTACCAAGCGGTCAGTATACTGCCAATGATGAATTACTTGGTCTACTGGGTGCGCCTTAGAATAGGGGATATTATAGGAAATTCCGCCACCTTCGTACGAAGTGAAACCACCTGCAATAGAGATTTCGGTAAGCAAACGAGCATCAGGAGTTCCGTGTCTCACCTGCACAGGGTTCTTTACTGCCGATGTAACCTTGCGGCAAATGTCCACGCCATAGTTCACAATTGGAAATCCGTTGAGCATGGAACGGTTGGTTTCAAAACTCTTCTGAATACCAACTTCGCATTCTTTGTATCTGTTCAGACGGGTGTAGCTGTCTACGGTAGAGGGCAGCAAGTCGGCTCCGCCTTCGTCTTCGAGGAAGCGCAACAGCTTTATGTGCTCTTCGTAGAGTGCCACACCGGCACGTGGCTGAATGAGTGTGTCGCCATTTTCTACGGCTTTCTGCAGCTTGTAAGAGAAGCGTTTCTCCGGTGCAATGCTCTTTTGGTAATCTACTGCTTCTTGGAAGTCTACATCTTTCCCCGTCTCCCATTGGTTAAGGACGTCGGCTCTTTCCTTGAAAAACTCGTCGTCGGTTAGTTTTTTGTTCTTTAATTCCATAATAGTAATATTTATACTATTGTATATTTATATTTCCGTTATTTCCTTTTTCATGATTGCCAGCGCCAGATGCGGCTCGAAAGTGCTCAGCAATCCCATTGATGCGAAGATGTATTTCTTGTCGAGCATGTACTTCGGGGCTTTGGGTTTGGCAAACATTGGGTCGCGCGATGCTTTCTTTTCTGCACCACTTAGGATTTGCTTAGGGTTGCTGCTGTTCTTGATAGAACCACCGATACCTACTATATAGGGCACGTCGGAAAGGTCTTTCCCCGTCAGCGTGAACACTTGTCCCATTGGTGTGAAGGCAGGTTCGAAGTATCCGCAGTGGCGTTCTACTGCCACTTTCACGGCGTTTCGTGCCAATCCTTGTTCTATGCGTGCTTCTTCGTCGGTCTGCGGAAGGGTGGAAGGAGCGGCAACGCACCGTTTAATCCAGTCTTCTATCTTGCTTTGCTCAATCCCGAGTTCGTCTGCGAACACCTCCATGTTTATCTCGTCCGCCATCGCCGTAAGGCTGTAGCGCATTCCGAGGTCACCTTCTACGGTGCGTTTGCTGTACGGTTCGGGCAGTCCCTTGGTGATAACCTCGGCTACCGTGGGCTCTCCTTTTGCCATAGAATATATGTCTGTGGTTGCGCCACCGAGGTCTACAGCCATCATGTCGCCCATTCCTTCGTCGCGTCCGTAGCCCTTGCTGAAGAGTTCGCAACCTGTCAGAACAGCCAATGGTGTGGGAATAATGTCGTAACCACTCATTTCCTGAATCCTTGAAAGTCCTTTTGCCTCAATGATTCGGCTGATGAAGAGTTCCTTAATCTTCTGTTTTGCAGGGTTGATGTTGATGACATTGAACTGCGGCATTACGTTTTCGGCAATGACACACTTCTTTTTGTTCGATGCCTTGAAGATTTCTTCGAGTTCGTCGGAAGCGGTTTTGTTGCCTGCTGCAATGATAGAGAAGTCGCGGTCGATGGCACATAGTCGTTTGGCATTGGCTATAATAACGTCTTTATTGCCTCCGTCTGTACCTCCGCAGAGTAGAACCAAGTCTGGATTGATATCGTAAATTTCCTGCTGTTCGGTGTGTGATATTTCAAACGAGTAGGTTTTTACCACCTTTGCGCCTGCGCTCGATGCTGCCATTTTGGCTGCTTTTGCTGTAAGTTCGGGCACTAATCCGAGTGCAACCATCTTCAAACCTCCCGCAGCACTGCTGCAACAGAGCAGTCTGTCGTATTCGAAGTGTCCCATTTGGGCTTCGAGTTGCTGCATGCCGTTGTTGAATCCCTCCATCACATCGGTCTCGATGGTGGTGAAGGCAGCCGCTGTTCCTATTACATCGCCCCTTTCGGTGTCTATCGCCGTCAGCTTCGTGTATGTGCTACCAAAGTCTACTGTAAGGTATTTCATAGGTTAGTCTTCCTTCCCTAAAACCTTATCGAGGTCTTTGATAGAGATTTCGATGTCAGTTCCGGGAGGATATACCTTTGTGAAACCCATTGCGAGGAAACGTTTTTCCACGTCTTCAAAGTTCTGCTTGCCTACCACGAGGTTGCCGCCTACGAAGATGGGAATGCCTTTCAGTCCTGCTTCGTCGCACTTTTCGCGCAGTCCCTGGCAGTCGATTTCGCCATGACCATACATTGACGATACAAGAATGGCATCGGCATTGGTCTCAATGGCAGCTGCAATGTATTCTTCCTGTGCTACCATTACGCCGAGGTTCACCACATTGTAGTTGTGTTGCTCGAGTGCAAAAGCAATGATTTTATTGCCGACTGCGTGTGCATCGGCTCCAATGACGCCAGTTACTACTGTCTTTTTTTCCATAGCAATCTAATGTATTTGAGTTAGGTTCTATATATTTTCGTATATTTTGCAAACTTACAACCTTAATTTTAAATGGCAAAGAATTATCCAATAAATTTCGGAAATTAACAATCGTTTACAATAAATGGCTTTTTGGGAAATTCGTTTTTGTCTTTTGACAATGTCATTTGCTTTCAACTTCTCTGTGTCCTACATTCTGTAATACGAAGTGGACGGTGCTTTTACATTGCGAAACAGGGCTTTTTACAAGCTGAAACAGGCTCTTTTGGTGTGTAAAAGAGCCTGTTTTGAAACGTAAAATACGGAGGTTTATAACATGCTGACGGGTAGACAGTTAGCAAATGGAGACTGAAACGGAAAAAGATGGCAGTTGTTCGCCTTCCTCATGGCTAATGAAGCAGGTTATAAGAATAGGACATTGCAACGTTAAGATTGCAGGAAACGAATGTGCAAAGCCATGGCAGTAGTATTACAAATACGGTATGTTTCGCTGGAACGACGCCCTACTACCCATATAATTTCGCCGTTTCCATCGACTAAAACAAGCTGTCGCCGTTTGCTGACCGCATCTACTTTCAGGTCTGTAAGATAGTCGCTGACAAGTTTCGAACCCCTCATTCCGAAAGGGTGGAAGCGGTCTGCCACCTCAACACGGCGCAAGGTAAGTGGGAAATGCACTGCTGCCTTGTCTACAACTATTTGGTTTGTATCTGTCGGTATAACGAAATTGCTATCTACAACTTCTTCCTTTATCTCTATCTTGCATTGTTCCGAGTAGATATATCTACCCGTTTCGGGCAGTCGCAGCGGCTTCGGTGCGTTCTCTTCGTGCCGTAACAAGAGCATCATCTTTCTGTCGAACAAAAGCGTATAACTACCTGTCATGTATTCTTTTCCGCTATCTGAAGATAGGGAAGATGTTATACCCCTGACTTGCGAAGGGGTAAATCCGTAGGGAGCGAGCAGAAAAAAGAGGAAATATTCGGGCGAGACGTATTCCCTTAGGGCAGCAATGTTGATGCGAAGGTTGGGCAATGCCTGTTTCGGCTTTCCTTTCATGAGTTGCAGGAACAAGGTGCCGGCATCTCCTTTCTCTGTCGAAACAATGTTTGGAAAGGCGTTTTCTATCGATGAAATGATTATTTTTTTCGCTTCGTCAAGGTCTTCCGACATCTTCATAACCGTTTCATCGAACGAGGGATTAAGCTCTCTTAGCTTTGGAACAACCTCTAATCGGAGTTTGTTCCGCTTTATGTCGGCAACAAGATTGCTGCCATCGGTTACAAAAACTTGTTTTTTCGTGGTTAAATAAGCCTCTATCTCCGCCTTGGAACAACAGAGTAACGGTCGGATAATGTTGCCGTTAATAGGTTGAATGCCCATCAATCCACGTAGTCCGGTGCCTCTGACAAGATTTAAGAGGACGGTTTCAACCGAATCGTCTCGGTGGTGGGCAATGCAAATGGCATCGGCATCAATGTCGTGTCGCAGGGCTTCAAAATAGTTATAGCGCAACGTACGTGCAGCCATTTCTATGCTTACTTTATGCAGTTCGGCATATTCTGCTGTATCAAAGTGAATTAAGTGTAGTTCTATATTGTTCTCCTTACACAGTTTTATGCAGAAATCTTCGTCTCGTTGGCTCTCTTCTCCACGCAGAAGGAAGTTGCAATGTGCTGCTTCAACGTAGTAGCCTAACTCCTTTAGTATCAGTAACAGAGCCACACTGTCGGCTCCTCCCGACAGTCCAACGATGTATCGGCCATCTAACGGGAGCAGTTTGTGGGTGTCGATGAATGTCTTTACCTTATTCAACATAGAGCACTAATCCCTTCAGATACTCTCCTTCGAGGTGGTAAATATTGATTGGGTGGTCGGCTGGCTGGTGTATCTGGTGTAGTATTCTAACCTTTCTACCAGTCTGTGCAGCAGCCGTAAACACTGCTTGGCGAAAGTTTTCCTTTGTAACAACCTGCGAACAGCTGAATGTAAACAGTATGCCACCTTTCTTAATGCGTTCAAATCCTTTCACGTTCAGGCGGGTATAACCACGCAGTCCGTTCTTCAGAGCACTGCGATGCTTGGCAAATGCTGGTGGGTCGAGCACTATAAGGTCGTATTTCCCATCATTGTTGTCGAGGTATTTAAAGGCATCTTCGCAGATGGCTTCGTGCCTGTTGTCGCCCGGAAAGTTAAGTTCTATGTTCGCATTGGTTAGTTCCACCGCCTTTGCAGAGCTGTCTACAGAGTGCACAAGCTTTGCTCCGCCCCGCATGGCATACACCGAAAAGCCGCCCGTATAGCAGAACATGTTCAGCACCGAGCGTCCTTTTGCATAATGTTCCAGCAAGCTACGGTTTTCGCGTTGGTCTATAAAGAAACCCGTTTTCTGTCCTTTTAGCCAGTCGATATGGAATTTTAGTCCGTTCTCAATGGCTATGTCGTTGTCGGTATTGCCGTAAATAAACCCATTTTCTTGTCCTAATTCAGCCTTGAAGGGCAGCGTAGTCTCGCTCTTGTAATATATGCTGTCCACCTTTTCGCCCATAACGGCATGCAATGCAGCCGCTATCTCGTAGCGAGCGACGTGCATTCCCACCGAATGAGCCTGCATGACGCACGTTGTTCCATAGACATCGACTATCAGTCCGGGCAGATTGTCGCCCTCGCCATGTACCAGACGATAAGTGGTATTGACGGTTTCGCCCGTACCAGCCGCCACGTTTTCAGCCGGTCGAATGACACCAATGGCTTCCCTGACAGCCATCGCTGCCTTTAGACGGGCTTGCCAGAAGTGAGCGTCGATGGGCACATCGCGAAACGAAAGTATGCGAACGGTGATGGAACCAATCTGGAAATGCCCCACTCCCATGAAGTTTCCGTCTCTCGTGTAGACCTTTACAAGGTCGCCTTCCTGCAATGTTTCGTCCTTCTCGAGTATTGCACCGGAGAATATCCACGGGTGCCGGCGCAGCAAACTTTCCTCTTTCCCTTTCTTTAAAACTATCTTCTTATACATTGTTAATCGTTCTTTTGCGTGTCATTAACATCGGTTTCATCGATATTTTCGGTGGTTTTTAGTTCTGGCTGGGGCACTATCACGGTTTCGTAATTATGTGTTTTATGAAGTTCCTGCAGGCGTTCGTAGATTTGAATGCACGTCCATGCGTCGGTGGCAGCATATATTTTCTGCTGCTCCGTCAGTATGGGTGCCTCCCAATTGGATAATTGTTGCCGTTTCGTAATGCGCTCATGGAAAAGGTTTGCATACAGTTTCTGCAAGCTAAGGTCTTCTATTCCGAACTCGCTAACCATGTTCTGAAGGTCTATGAACCGCCCAATCTTGAAATCTCTACGTTGGTGCAACATCATAAAATCGTCGTGTAAAGAAAGTCCAACCTTCAGTATTGTGGTGTCTTCAAGTAGCCTGACGATGCACGAGGGCATACCTATTAAGTTCAAACGGAAAAGAAAACACACGTCCTTGGTGCTCACTTGCAACAGTGCAACCTTATGATGTTGTCCCTTTTTGAATACCGGGCGTGTTTCAGAATCGATACCAAGAATATCCGCCGACAGCAGGAAATCGACAGCTTTCTGGGCTTCAGACTCGGTAAGAACCACTACTATTTTGCCTGGAAATGTTACCCTGGGCAAGTCGGAGATACTCTTTTTATCGAACTTATTGTATAATTTAGTAATCATAATGTACTGTTTCGTTTTGCAAATTTAGCAAAATCTTCTGAAAATATGCCCGATTATATGGCATTTTTTTAGTACTTTTGCATTTGGTTTAAACATTCAATAATGGCGAAAAAGAAAAGGGAGAAGACTCCAAAGACATTCAGTGAGGCTATTGGTGCGCATTATATCATAAACGACAAGACTGGCTTTGTATTGGGAATTGTTCTGATTTGTCTTGCTTTATATATATTGGTGGCCTTCATCAGTTACTTTTCTACGGGCGAAGCCGACCAGAGTCTGGTTACGGCACTGCGTCCAGGGGAAATAGAAAATACTGCGAAGGTGTTTCAGAACAGCTGTGGCTCTGTGGGAGCACTGCTCTCTTACTTTCTGATATCGCGCTGCTTTGGTATCCCTGCCTTCATTATTCCACTCTATATCATACTCTGTGGCGTGAAAATGATAAAGGCTTACGAGAAGATAAACCTATGGAAGTGGTTCTTTGGAATGGCTTTGGTAATGGTGTGGAGCTCCATTACGTTTGCAAAGTTCCTTACTCCGCTGATGAGCGAGAACATTTTTAACCCCGGCGGAGACCATGGCAGGTTTGTTGTAGAGTACATTGAGAACATCATAGGGGCACCGGGACTGCTCGCCGTACTTGCCATTACAATGATAGCATTCCTTACTTACCTCACTTCAGAGACCATTACGGTTATCAAGAAGTTGCTCAATCCGGTGGGATACATACGCAACAAGGTGAAATTCACGATTGTCCGGCATAATTTTGAAAAGGATAAAATAGGTGAAAGCACCCACGAAATGGAGGAGGAAGCAGTAGAAAAGCTGCAGAATGCAGAGTCCCAGACGGTGGAATTTCTTGACGATGACCTGCCAAATACCATGATAAAGCCTAACGCTAAGGACAAAACCACGGCGAAAGAGAACGATGAAGAGACTGCTGCCAATGGCGAAATAGGAATGAAAGTTAATGTCCCTGTCGGGTTGGAAAAGGCACAAGGCAAGGTGGTGGCAGGCACGACAGACCTTGCAACACCTATTAATCCACACGAACCTTTCCCCAATTGGAAGTATCCAACCCTTAATTTGCTTAAGCAATACGACTCTGACAACAGCGTAAACTTTGTAGACAAGGAGGAGCTGGAGGCTAATAAGAACCGCATTATAAAGGTTCTCAGCGACTTTGGCGTGCAAATTCGCAGCATTCGCGCAACGGTTGGACCAACCATTACCCTCTACGAAATAACACCGGCACAGGGTGTCCGCATTTCGAAAATCAAGAATTTGGAAGACGATATAGCACTTAGCTTGGCTGCAATAGGTATTCGTATCATTGCACCAATGCCCGGCAAGGGCACCATAGGTATCGAAGTGCCAAACGCCAAGCCCTCCATCGTGTCCATGTTCTCTATTCTTAACTCGCGAAAGTTCCAGGAAAGCACAATGGAACTGCCTGTTGCGTTAGGCAAGACCATTACGAACGATGTGTATATGGTAGATTTGGCAAAGATACCACACCTGCTTGTAGCGGGTGCAACAGGGCAAGGTAAGTCGGTAGGACTTAACGCTATCATCACATCTTTACTATATAAGAAGCACCCAAACGACCTTAAGATAGTGCTGGTAGACCCTAAGAAGGTTGAGTTCAGCATATATTCGCCCATCGCCAAGCCTTTCATGGCTGCGGTAGAAGAGAATGAAGACGAGCCGATTATAACCGACGTGCAGAAGGTTGTAAAGACTTTGAAGGGTCTTTGCGTGCTTATGGACAATCGGTACGACATGTTGAAAGCTGCAGGAGCGCGCAATATAAAAGAGTATAACAAGAAGTTCCTTAACCATCAGCTTAGTCCTGCGGAAGGACACGAGTTCATGCCGTACATCGTTGTCATCATTGATGAGTTCGGAGACCTTATCCTTACGGCTGGAAAAGAAATTGAAATGCCTATCACCCGTATCGCCCAGCTGGCGCGTGCGGTAGGCATTCACATGATTATAGCAACACAACGCCCAACTACTTCCATCATAACGGGTAACATAAAAGCCAACTTCCCCGGTCGTATCGCGTTCCGTGTGGGTGCCATGATGGATTCTCGTATCATTTTAGACAGACCCGGAGCCCAACAACTTGTGGGACGCGGAGACATGCTTTACCTCAATGGAGGAGAGCCAACACGTGTGCAATGTGCCTTCGTAGACACTCCGGAGGTGGAAGATATATCCAAGTTCATCGCCACACAGCCTGGTCCAGTAGAGCCATTGCTCATTCCTGAGCCTGCAACAGATGAAGGAGGAGTTGCCGGTGGTAGTCTTGACGAGAACTTAGACCCACTGTTCGAAGATGCAGCAAGGGTCATAGTGCTGAACCAACAAGGCTCTACAAGCATGATACAACGCCGCTTCTCCATTGGTTACAACCGTGCCGGGCGACTAATGGACCAGATGGAGAAAGCCGGCATTGTGGGAGTGGCACAAGGCTCAAAGCCTCGCGAGGTGCTCATTGGCGACGAAATGGGACTCGAATCGTTGCTTTCAACACTGCATAGATAAGCAAAGAAGAAGTTTTTAACACAATGAAAATACAACGTAACATTTTATTTGCATTGGCATTTATGCTTAGTGTCAATGCTTTCAGTCAAAGTTCTGCAGATGCAAAGAAGGTTTTAGACAAGGCGGCAGCAGTTGTTGGACGACGTGGAGGAGCCGCTGCCAACTTCTCGATTACTGGAGGAGAGGTAGGCAGAACATCGGGTAGCATCATTATAAAAGGTAATAAATTCAAAGCCATTACACCCGAAACCACCATCTGGTTCGATGGTAAGACACAGTGGGCGTATATGAAAAGCACCAACGAAGTGAATGTTTCGACACCCAGCGAGGCCAAGCGGCTTTCCATGAACCCCTATGCTTTCATTACAATGTACAAGAATGGCTACCACATGTCCATGAAAACGACTGCCGCAGCATACATTGTCCACTTGCAAGCCATACACCCGGCACGTAGCATGCAAGAGTTTTACGTTACCATTTCAAAGACTTTCTATCCACAACAGATAAAGATGTTGCAAGGCAAAAAGTGGGTAACGATTAACATTAGCAGCTTCCGTGCTGCCTCGCACCCCAATTCTTATTTCCGGTTCAGGCATTCCGATGCTCCTTCGGCGGAGGTTGTCGACTTGCGATAGAGCAAGCCGTAGCCGTTCGTTTAAATCGTCTGAGAGACTAATCTAACTGATGTATAGAGTTTTCTGTAACCTCTGTGAATTTATAAAATAATATACCGAAGGCTAAAGAAAATAGCCTTAGTTTTGCCAACCTACCTTTCTGAAATGTAAAAGAGCCTGTTTGACCTTCCCAAACAGGCTCTTTTGCAACACAAAATGCACTCTTTTTTGCAGTGCATTGATAATAATGGGACTACACAATACACCTTATATATAATATATACATTATCTTGCCACGTTCTGCATTGCTATATCGAAGTGTGCCAACCTGCTCCGCACAGGCAGAAAAGCTATGTGCAAGAGAGTGTGAAGGCTGCGTACACGATTTAAAATGTAAAAAAGAATAAAAAAATAAAGATTTTACAGCATACCTTTTGTTATTCTAAAGAATATTAGTAAATTAGCAGACGAATATTGAAAGATATGATAACAAGAACCAAGTTAATCGCCCTTAGGCAAATTCTATGAACAATCTTTATAGCATTTTTGCTTTGAAATCGGCGAAGTCCCACCTTTAGACACAAGAGGTATAACTGAACATACATCGGGAAAGAAAAGGAACGGACGCCCTGAAATGGCAGAAGGACAGGAAGCAGACGGCGAATTCAAAAACAGCCTTCCACAATGTGGAAACGCTTTCAGCATGTCTTTAGCATACAAATCAAATACTATTATTCATTACATTCTTACATTATGAGAAAGAACTATGTACATTTGGCCCTCGCGGCAACCTTGACAATGGCAGCAACAAGTACTGTTTCTGCCCAGCAAAACAATGGAGCTGGGGTACAAAAGCTTACACGGAACGTACAGCCTCAGCAGTCTAAAATTGCAGCGGCTGCCTTTAGTCTCGGCAAAAACGTCGCAAACGCACCCTTGGCAACGTTCGCCAAGGCAGCAAATCCCTACGGAGAGGAACAGCAGGTGATGTTTGAAGACTTCGCAAAGATGACTTCAGGGAGCGAGGCGAACCCCGACACAGAGACAAACTTGATTAAGGACGAGTTTGAATACCCCTGGATCAACACCAAAGACGAATACTTTAAAAAAGCTGGCTGGGGTTCCGGCAACGCATATCCCGCCGGTGGAACAGTTTATTTACAGTCTGGTCCGGAAGATATGGCACACATTAACACGCCAATGCTGAACGTAAGTGCAAACGGAGGCATAGCTTGGATTCGCTTTAAAGCACGTGCCAAGAACGCCGGAGACAACCCACAAGTCATGGTAGAGGCTGCCGAAACCTTCAACATGTCGCCCACCTGGCGCATGATGGGCAGTGCAACGCTGCCTCAACTCAGCACCGAATGGAAAGAATACTCTATGTATTTCTTTGGCGGCGGCGAATATACACTCTTCAATATCGTGTCTGTCATGGCTCCGGTGTATATCGACAATATCGAAGTCTTTACCGTCAAGCAACACGTTAATACGCCGGAGATGCTCGCACATACAAACTATGCGGGTTCTGAATTCGATATTCATTGGACTAAGATTGCCGATGCTACGGGCTACAAGGTAAATGTTTTCACGCTAAGTGAGGCTGGAAAACCCGAATACTTGTTCGAAAACAAGGCAGTAACTACCAACAATTTCCATGTAACGGGAGCAGAATCAGGCAAGACTTACTTCTACAATGCATCGGCAACGAAAGGCAGTTACGAGTCTATTCCATCTGACAAGATGTTCGTTTTCGACCTTGAGGCTCCTGTAATGAACGAAGTTACCAATCTTAACAAGGATAAATACACGGCATCGTGGAGCACTGTGCCTTCGGCAGAGCGCTATAACTATATTGCATACTACGACCGCAAGGCTGGAAAGGCTGGCGACTTCGTGGTTACAGAGGAAGATTTCACCGGTGTAAAAGATGCTGAGGGAAATCTTACAGGTTGGACAAAGGAAGAGCCGAGCCCTAATTCGTACGACTCTTACTATATTCCTGAAATGAAACAGGCAGGCTGGAAGGGCACGCAATACGCTCCTTACACCGACTATATCTGTCTGGACGGCTGGCAATACTACCACAACCATCAGGACGCAGGGCTTATTTCGCCAGAGTTGGATATGTCTAAAGATGGTGGAAAGTTTGCTGTTAGCGTTAAATTGGCATCTGCTCCGGTTACCGCAGTCGATAAGGACGGAAAGGAGTTCACAGCTTATCCACAGGCTGCTTTCGCCCTTTTCAACTACAACGAAACTACTTGCGACTACGAGCAGGCAGAGCTCATCTATCCCGAAGGCTATCCAAAGGCTGTTAATGACAACTGGAAGAACTTCACAGTAAACTTTACCAAGGGTTCAAAGAAGTCTATCATAGGTATCTATGCCGTCTATGCTGACGAGCATCTCTATCTCGACGACCTGAAGATTACGCAGAAATATCAGGCTGGCGAAAGCCTCAACGACCCGTTCGTCTTCCGTAGATGGGTGCAAGAACCAAAGGCAGACATCACTATTCCTTACTTTGTTGGCAAGTCGGAGGTTAGTCATCGCGCAACAGCCTATAAGGTAAACAGCGACAGAAACGTGAAGAAGAGATACGCAGAAAGTAAGTTTAGCGAACTAAAGAAGGTGGGCATACCCGATGGTATCAGCAACATTGGTCTTTCTAAAGCATTGGTTAAGATGGAAGGCAACAACGTTTGCGTAAGCAACACCAACGGCGAAAGCGTTCAAATCTATACGCTCGACGGACAGCTTGTATATAGCAACAAGGGCGAAAAGGACGTTCGCGCCACTTTGACACAGCACGGTGCTTACATTGTAAAGGTGGGCAGCAAGTCTGTTAAGCTTGTTTTCTAAACATCATTATTTAGCTATTGGGTGGGTACATCGTTTTTGGTGTGCCCACTTTTTGGTTGTAACACCACCTTGAAAGCACGAACAAGATGATACTTTCGTTTCATTCAGGTTTTCGGAAAGATATTTCCCCAGACGGCGTAAAGGCTATATGAAAAGCATTTTCTTATGTTTTAATGATTTAAATCCATAATAAATTATTACATTTGTGGCGTGGAAGGATATGCCCATGTGCGGTTTGGCTATGTCGTAACGACATTAGCAGAGAGTAAGACCACTATAATGGCTTAATCTGAAACAACATTCCAAGAAACACCAAAGAAGATTTATGGACTCGTTAAAAGAGATTTTTAGAATAGGAAAAGGACCGTCGAGCAGTCATACGATGGGACCTTCCCATGCAGCAGAGATATTTGCCCGTCGCAATCCCAACGCCAAGGCCTTCGAAGTAACGCTATATGGCAGTCTGGCAGCAACAGGGAAAGGGCACCTTACCGATGTGGCTATCAACGAAGTGCTGTCTAAAATAGCTCCAGTAGAAATAATATGGCTGCCGGGAACAGTGCTGCCTTTCCATACAAATGGCATGCGCTACAAGGCGTTAGATGCCGAAAAACACGTTGAAAACGAATGGGTGGTGTACAGTGTTGGTGGTGGTGCGCTCTCGGAAGGAAAGGGAAAAGACGACATGTTCTATACAACGCCGGTCTATGAACTGTCTACCCTGAAAGAAATACAACGGTGGTGCGAAGCCAACGGACGCGGTTTCTGGGAATATGTGGACGAATGCGAGGGAACGGAAATATGGGACTATCTGCACGAAGTGTGGGTTACAATGTGCAATGCTGTAGAACGTGGATTGGAAAACGACGGTGTCTTGCCCGGACCATTGAAGCTTTCGCGTAAGGCGGGAAACTATTATATAAAGGCGTTGAGCTACCGAAGCAGCCTGCAATCGCGTGGATTGGTGTATGCCTACGCACTTGCAGTGAGCGAAGAGAATGCATCTGGTGGCACCATTGTTACGGCTCCAACCTGCGGTTCGTGTGGTGTCATGCCCGGAGTGCTGTATCATCTGTACAAGGCACACCAGTTCTCGGAACGCAAAATACTACGTGCGTTGGCAACAGCCGGACTGTTTGGCAACGTTGTAAAAGCCAATGCGTCCATCTCGGGGGCTGAAGTGGGGTGTCAGGGCGAAGTTGGTGTGGCTTGCGCCATGGCATCTGCAGCTGCCTGCCAACTATTTGGTGGGACGCCGTCGCAGATTGAATATGCAGCCGAAATGGGGCTGGAACACCACTTGGGAATGACCTGCGACCCTGTTTGCGGATTAGTTCAGATACCTTGTATAGAGCGGAATGCTTTTGCTGCATGCCGTGCTCTCGATGCACAACTGTATGCTAACTTTAGCGATGGGCGTCATCGTGTTTCGTTCGACAAGGTGGTTGAGGTGATGAAACAAACGGGACACGACCTTCCTTCGCTTTATAAGGAAACCAGCGAAGGTGGTCTGGCGCAAGATTTTGAATGGTAAAGCTTTACAGAAACCCATAGGAACATCAGGAGAACTATGGCTTTTAGCTCTCTAAAGACTTGCCGTAAGGAAGGCGACAAATCCTATTGTCCATGTTAAGTTTATACGTTAAATCTTCCGCTATTGTCCTTATTTGTTCTTTTAGGAAGAAAATTCCTTCATCTTGACAATGCGTCAATAAGCCAATTGCCCATTGCGCAGAGTAGAAAGACACCATAATAAGTTACGTTGGATCGTAACTATATTGTGCAGAATGTTCACATAGGCACTTTGCTACTTGCATTTTGTGGTTTGTTTAGTTTCTCAAAAACCTCTTCACCTTGTTGTAATACTGTTGCGTTTTGCTCTTGCTGAAGTTTATTCCGCCATGCCACATGCGAATGGCTCGCTCCGTATTGTTTGCCTTGTTGTATTTTGACTGGAACAGAACAAACATCTCTCTCGATTTCTCTGGACTGAAACGGTCTGCCATGGTGTAGCGTTTTTTGCTGCCTTTTGCCTTTAGAATATTGTTACATTCTGCCACAACGTGGTGCGAAATTTGCAATATTCCTGCGTGCGGACCGTTTTTTGCTTTTGCATTTCCTTTACTTTCTACCTGTGTAATAGCGTCCATCACGGGTCGCCAATTGAAATTTTTAATCTTTGCGGCAGTCTCTGCGCTTGCAGTGTTCGATGCCAATGCCATTAAAATTCCTACTGTCAGTACTCTAATAATTCTCATTACATAAAATTTTCCGAAGCCTATAAACTTGCCACAAAGTGGGCAAGCTATACGGAATGGTGCACATGAGAATTGGTGCACATATCCCTCAGCTCCATATTAACGCTTGCAAAGGTACGAAAATATGTGCTGATAATCAAATCGTTAAGTATAACTTAACAAATCTATACATGAATGCTGCCACTTTATAACTTTTGTTTAAAAAACTTAATACGCTTGTTCGGTTGGTCAGTAGCCACACTCGCAGCCTGCCGAATACTTATTTTGTAGCGCATAAATTTTGCCAATTAAGAACTTTACAGTACCTTTGCAAGCGTTCTGCATACCAATGCAGGTAGCTGAAACAATGGCTCCGTAGCTTAGCTGAATAGAGCGTAGGATTCCGGTTCCTAAGGTCATGGGTTTGAATCCCATCGGAGTCACCAAAGAGAAGATACAAACGGTATCTTCTCTTTATTATAAAATAATATTTGTGAAGATAATCAACGAGTTACAGACGTATATTAAATAAAAACAAAAATGCGTCTCTCTGTGTGCCCATTCCTTAATTTTGTTCCTTTCATTCTATCAATCCTGAACTTTCAATCAAGCAACTTTCCTCACCAATCGTACATCTTTTCCGCTGCGTGTAATGTGTTGTGGCACACCTCTCAAGATGAGTACGAAGTTTTAGATATCAGTCACGTTCGTTTTAGATATCAGTCACGCACGTTTTAGATATCAGTAATGATAGTTTTAGATATCTAAAACTTTTCTATCTCTTATGTGTGGTCAATAAATTAAGTGATGCTCATAATTAATTATCAATATATTTAAGCCAATCTTTCAGCCAGTCTGCCATCTCAAGGAAGGAGCATAGCGGGCTACACGACTGATGATAGATGGCGGAATGACGAAAGGAGGGAGTTCTTTGTTGTAGTGCAGTACGCTTTGCAGTAGTTTTGTGTACCGGTCCTGTCCATGTGTTTGAACTACTGCATTAAGTAGGGGAGTAGTTTGCATTTGTCCGCAACTCGATGCCGAACCGTTCTGTTTTATCATTGACAGTAATGCAATAATCTTTGTGAGCTGCCGTTATTCATAGTATGAATAAAGCAAAACTTCTATCCATTGCGCTGTTGTTCGTGTGTCTGCTCTATGCTGGTAACGCTATGGCACAGTCGTTTACGTTGCAAGGAAAGGTGTCCGACCAGGACGGAAATCCCATTGAGCTGGCATCAGTCATTGTGGCTTCACAAGGAAAAATGGCGATGTGCAACCTCAAGGGCGAGTTCAGCATGCAGCTGCAGAGCGAAGATTCGGTTAAGATACGCTTCTCCATGCTGGGCTATAAAAGCAAAGTGCGTGTGCTGCATCGCCCGCAAGGCAAGCAGACGCTGCAAGTCCAGCTGACCAGCGATAACCAATTGCAGGAGGTTATAGTAGAGGCGCAAACACCGCAGCATGGTACTACCGAGAACATAAAGGTGGAAGCAACCAAGCGAAACCCCTCCGTCTCGGGCAATGCCGTAGAGGAAATATTGCAGACACAGGCCGGCGTGTCCACCCATTCCGAGCTTTCGTCGCAGTATAACGTGCGCGGTGGAACGTTCGACGAGAACTCTGTATATATAAATAATGTGGAAGTGTATCGCCCTTTCTTAGTCCGCAGCGGACAGCAGGAGGGGCTTTCGGTGATAAATGCCGACCTTGTGGACCGCGTCGGCTTCTCTACGGGTGGCTTCGAGGCCAAGTATGGCGACAAGATGAGCTCGGCTTTGGACATCACCTACAAGCGTCCGAAGCGCACCGAAGGTTCCTTTACGGCATCGATGCTGGGCGCAAGCGGATACTTCGGACTGGCATCGAAGAAGCTTACGTGGACGAACGGACTGCGATACAAGACCAACCGATACCTGTTAGGATCGCTGGAAACAAAGGGAGAGTACAATCCATCGTTCTTGGACTACCAGACTTACCTTTCATGGCAACCGTCCAAACGGTGGCAGGTAGACTTCATCGGCAACATTTCGGAGAACAATTACAACTTCGAACCCGAGGACCGAACAACCAATTTCGGTACGCTGAAGAACGTAAAGTCGTTTAAAGTCTACTTCGATGGCAAGGAAAAAGACCTCTTCCGCACCTTCTTCGGCTCGCTAAGCGTTACGCGGCATCTCTCAAAGCGTACCGATGTGTCGCTGATAGCATCAGCCTTCTCCACCAAAGAGCAGCAACGATACGACATACAGGGGCAATATTGGCTCACACAGACCGAGACTTCGGAGAATTTAGGAGTGGGAACATACATGCAACACTCGCGCGACTACCTTAAAGCAGACGTGAAAAGCCTGAAGTTAATGCTGTTGCAGCGTGCAGGAACGCACAGAATAGAAGGCGCTTTCACCTATAAGATGGAGAAAATCAAGGAAAACTCGGCAGAATACGAGTATCGCGACTCGGCAGGATACAACATTCCGCACAACGGCGAAACTCTCGACATGATCTATTCGCTGCGGGCTCGCAACACATTGGACGCCAAACGCATGGAAGTCTACGTGCAAGACACATGGAACTTTAAGAGCAACGACTCCATACCAACCCTCTTTCGGCTGAACTATGGTGTGCGTTACGCCTACTGGAACTTTAACGGAGAGAGCATTGTTTCGCCACGTGCATCGCTCAATATCACCCCCGGCTGGAACCGAAACCTGTCGTTCCGTGTGGCAGCAGGTCTCTATTACCAGGCACCGTTCTACAAAGAGCTGCGCGATACCACCATGATTAACGGCGTAACCTACGCCCTGCTGAACAAGAAAACGCGTTCTCAGCGGTCCATACACGCATTGGCATCGATGAGTTACCGCTTCACAATGCTGAACAGACCCTTCAAATTCACTGCCGAAGCCTACTACAAAGCCATCTCGCGCCTTGTTCCTTACTCGGTAGACAACGTGAAAGTAACCTATTTTGGCGACAAACAGACTTCCGGACACGCCACTGGACTCGACCTAAAGCTATTCGGAGAGTTTGTGCCGGGGGCAGATTCGTGGCTCACGCTTAGTGTCATGAACACTGCAATGAAGCTGAATGGCAAGAACGTACCCCTGCCAACCGACCAGCGTTTTGCCCTGAACCTTTTCTTTACCGACTATTTCCCCGGCTCAACACGCTGGCGAATGTCGCTGAAACTGGCGTATGCAGACGGTCTCCCGTTCTCTGCACCCCACCAGGAACTAAGCAACAACTCTTTCAGAGCACCTGCCTACAAGCGTGCCGACATAGGAATGAGCTATCGTCTGTTCGACAATCAGGACGGTTCGCGCCGCTCCATCTTCCGCAATGTGTGGCTGGGTGTAGACTGTCTGAACCTTTTCGGCATCAGCAACGTAAACTCCTACTACTGGATAACGGATATTTCAGGACAGCAATACGCCGTGCCTAACTATCTTACAGGCCGACAAATCAATGCGAAACTATCGGTAGAATTCTAAGGAAGCGAGGAAAACAATAACACAATTTAACGGATTTAGTTTGTAAGAATTACATAAAAACATTATCTTTGCAGCGTTAATAGCAAATAAAGATAAAGACAAAACATTATGAAGAAATATGAATGTAATACCTGCGGGTACATTTACGACCCTGCAGTAGGCGATCCAGATGGTGGCATAGCGCCAGGCACAGCTTTCGAAGATATCCCAGACGATTGGGTTTGCCCACTTTGTGGAGTATCAAAAGACGATTTTTCAGTTGTCGAGGAATAATTCATTGATTAAAATATTTACAAAACGTTGAGGGGTATGTAGCTTTTTTGCTATATGCCCCTTTTCCTTTTGTCTGCCAATAGAGTTGTACGCACCATTCAGGGTCGCCATTGCGCCTCGTCCTTGTCAGGCATATTCCTCACAAAGTTTACCAATATTCCTTACGTTTACTGCTTGTGTGGCATTGCCACGTTGCTTGTTCAATATTCCGGAACAGGCTCTTTTAGCGTGCAAAACAGTGGGTTTTGCACTGTAAAACAGGCTCTTTTGCCCCACAAAACAGTGGGGTTTGTATTATGCTGGAATACAGATTATTACACAACGAAGTTCTTTGCCCGTACCATTTGCCAATCTATGGTTTTTCGAAGGTTGGCAAATTTCACTCCGTTTGTCTGTCTATAAGTTCTTTGATGTTGATGGTTTTCAGCTCTTTCAGGTAGGTTGCGTGAATGTTTTTCACCTTTTTGTATATGTCTTTCTCCCACACATGCTCTGGCAACTGACTGGTCAAGGCAGGCTTCAGGCTGGGTACTGACTCCATGCGAGCCACCAATTCGCCCACGGTCATGTCGTTGGTGTCGTGCGTAGGCGTATAAGTTACTTCATCGCTGGTTGGCAAATGGTTCTCGGCAACCAGTCCTATGTCTTTCAATCGGTCTAATATTGCCAATGTAACACGTATTGGAATGCCTGTTTCAGTCTCCAATTCTAATGCTGTATAAGGTTTCTCATCGTGCGAAAACCGTTGACAGATGTAGCATAGCACAGTTGCACTCATTGCAAGAAAGTCGTTATAGCAAACGTCTTTCATCTCTATCATACATTCGTAGTAGTCCAAATTCTGGTTGGTATAGCAGAGTTCGGCACAGAAAAGGCAGATATACCACGACATAAGCATCCACAACATAAACAAAGGCAGGGCTGCAAACGAACCGTAGATGGCATTATAGCTTGTAAGAAACACCTGTCCGTGAATGTAAAGTCCCTGTAAGGCAAGCATTGACAAGCTGGCAAGCACGGAGGGACCTATCGTTTTGGAGAGCTGAACTTTTGCGTTGGGCATGAAGACATAGAGCACAACAAACATAAAAGTAAGTATTGCCCACGGCAAAAGATAGCGGAGCGAGAAGCGGGCAATGTTTCCCAGAAGTGCAAAACTGCTAAGATTTTCTACGAAACCATAAAGATAGATGCTCAGTCCAGACATTATGATGATGCTGATTGGCACCAGAAACATCATTGCGGTGTAGTCTATGAGCACCCGACTGATGGGTCGTGTGCCCTTAACCTGCCATATACTGTCGAAAACGCGCTCTACGGTGTTTATCAAAGAGAACACACTGTAAAGCATAATCAGCAGTCCGATGCCGATAAAAATGCCTGTTTTGGCATGCGTAAGATAAGAATGTGTAAGTGTTAACAGCCAGTTTGCCACTTCGGGTTGTGCCGAAAACATTTCTCGAAACTGGGTTTCTATGAACTTGCCGAACCCAAAACCGTTGGCAACAGCAAATATTAAGGCTGCTATGGGCACTATTGCCATAATGGTAGAGAACGACAGCTGAGCTGCAAAAGTTACGTGTTCGCGCTCTATAAAGAACTTTATTGTAAGGTAAAACTTCTGCAACAATCTAATAGCAATGCCTTTACGTTTAGATTTATACTCTGTTTTCTGCCACATTTCTGTGGTAAAAAAGTTCTTTATTTTGGTTATATCCATCTTCATTCTCGTTCCTTTTTTGTTTCTCAAAGGGTGTGTCTTCTTTACAAAAGGGCAAAGAACACAGTGCAAACTTAATAAAAAAAGGTGAAATCAACAACGATTTCACCTTTTTATATCTATGTATGTTGCAACTTGCCGATAGGGTTTCAGTAAGTTGTTGTATGCCATTTGCCTTAAAGATAGCAGCGAATTGGCATGAATTCAGCGGTTCTTTTTGTCTTGATACATAAAGTAAAGACGTCCAATTACTGCGCCCACAAAGAGCAAAATCGCTACTGCTAATGTTCCCATACTATTCTCCTAACTTCTAATTACTATCCTTTTCCGTTAGATTTACGGTTCTTTTTGTCTTGATACATAAAGTAAAGACCTCCAATTGTCGCTACCAGCGAAACAAAAATCGATGCTACTATTGCTCCCATACTATTCTCCTTTCTTTTGATTACTATCCTTTTCTATTAAATAGAGCCCCCAACATAAGGTTAATGCTGCACCCAATACAACGCAAACAAGAACCCATAGGCGATCCATACTGCCAAAAGCTGTCGATAATAGCAAAGCGTTACCATATATTTTGCTATATCCATCAGCCATTTTCCTAGCTCTTTTTTCATAATGCAAATATATAAATAATTCTTGTATTACGGTTCTTATTCTTAGAAAAAATAGCCAATATCTTTTATTTTGCCCTTCTTTCTATCGCTATTGGTGTTTTATTATAATTCAAAAGAAACCTCGCTATAAAGGAAAATCCCATATAACGAGGTTTAAAACTATGTGTTATAGCAGTTGGTCTACTTAATTAAGTCTACCGAACGCTTAATAAACTTGTCGAGCGCAGCACCTTTTAGCAATCCGTTTTGCAAGAGAGCAAGGTCTATTAGCTGATGTATGGCATTATTGTTCTTGGCATAATCAGCTATCACAGTGTTCTTTTCGTTACGTTGTTTCGTAAGTTCTTCCTCTGTGTTCTTAAGTTCGTCCTTCTCGTTTTGGGTAACTTCCTCTGGCTTTTTCTTACCTTGTGCCTGTTGCAAGGCAGCTTCGCGCGCCTGCAAACCCTTAATTTCGCTACGTATAGGCTGCAGTTTTTCGGCAGTAGAAGTATTGCTTTCGCTCAGAATTTGCTTAATAATGGCGTGGTCAGAGTTCAGTACGATGGTGTATGTGTCGGGCATTTGTGCATAGAAACCCATACCCTGCTGGTATTGGCTCATCTCTTTCATACGGCGCATATACTCGTTTTGTGTTGCCACAATTGGCTGAGCGGTTTCGCCCAATGGCTCTACGCTTACCATAAACTCTGCCTTTTCCACCTTAGGCAGCTGCGATTGGAAAGCCTGAGTTAGCGTATCGGCATCGTTTTCGCCAAGTTTTTCGCCCTTTGTTTCGTCTTTTTTCGCAATGATATGGTCTATAACGTCAGAGTCTACCCGTACAAAACGCGACTTGTCGAACTTCTGTTCCAGCATGGAAAGCGTAGGAACATCTAACTGTCCGTTGGCTAACAGCACGGAATATCCCTTTGCACGTGCCGTTTCAATGTACGAATACTGTTCCTCCTTTTCGGTTGCGTAGAGGTAAACAAGCATTCCGTCCTTGTCGGTCTGGTTGTCTTTAATAAGCGTTTTATACTCTTCGAAGGTGAAGTTCTTGCCATCTACATCGGTAAAGAGTGAGAAATCCTTTGCACGGTCGTAGAAATCGGGTTGCGAAAGCATACCATAGTTCACGAAAAGCTTAAGGTCTTGCCACTTTTCTTCGTACTCTTTACGGTTCTCTTTGAATATTCCGTTGAGCCTGTCTGCCACTTTCTTGGTGATGTAAGTAGATATTTTCTTTACGTTAGCATCGCTTTGCAAATAGCTTCGGCTCACATTCAGCGGTATATCTGGTGAGTCTATCACACCATGAAGCAGGGTAAGGAACTCCGGAACAATGCCTTCTACCTGGTCTGTAACGAATACTTGGTTGCAATAGAGCTGTATCTTGTTGCGCTGAAGCTCTATATTGTTCTTCACGCGTGGGAAATACAGAATACCGGTCAGGTGGAATGGATAGTCAACATTCAGATGAATCCAGAACAAAGGCTCGTCGTTCATTGGGAAGAGCGTACGATAGAACTGCTTGTAGTCCTCGTCTTTCAGTTCAGCGGGTGCTTTTGTCCATAGCGGTTCCACATTATTTATAATGTTGTCCTTATCTGTTTCCACGCTTTTACCGTCTTTCCATTCAGTTTGTTTGCCGAAGACAACGGGTACAGCCATAAACTTGCAGTACTTGTTCAGCAGGCTTTCTATCTTCTGTTTCTGCAAAAACTCCTTGCAATCGTCGTCTATATGGAGCACGACATCGGTGCCATGGGTTGCCTTTTCGGTGTCTTCTATCGAAAATTCCGGGCTTCCGTCGCAGCTCCAACGTACTGCTTGTGCCCCGTCGCGATAGCTTTTGGTTATTATTTCAACCTTTTTAGACACCATGAAGGCAGAGTAGAAGCCCAGACCGAAGTGTCCTATGATGGCTTCAGCCTTGTCTTTGTACTTGTCCAAGAAGTCTGTAACGCCCGAAAAGGCTATCTGGTTAATGTATTTGTCTATCTCTTCTGCCGTCATACCTATGCCATCATCGCTTACGGTGAGTGTTCCGGCTTTTTCGTCGAGACTTACACGAACCTTCAAATCGTTGGTTTCGCCTTTAAACTCGCCTGTTGCAGCAAGCGTGCGCAGCTTTTGTGTTGCATCGACAGCGTTAGATACCAACTCGCGAAGGAAGATGTCGTGGTCGGAATAGAGGAATTTCTTAATGACAGGGAATATGTTCTCTGTCGTTACACCTATTTTACCTTTTTGCATAATCTATATTTTTATTTGTTAATTTCAATCTGCCTGTATCATTACAAATGGCGTGCCAAAATGTAACAACCAGACTTTCGCATTGCAAACAGATTTTACATATCGTCTTATTTTGATGGTTGTAACCTGCGAAAATATCTAAATTTATTCAAATTTATTGCAGTTTTATGCTCCATTCTCCATTTTATTTTATACTTTTGCAGGCACTCAAGAGCTTGTCAAAACTAAATAACAACATCGAATAGGCATCGTTTCAGAAGCCTATATGGTAGCAGACTCATTGCTAAATGGTTATTTCTCCATGCTTCGGAAAGCCAATAACTTGGAGAAACATGACTGACAGAAAGGCTCAAGACATCATAACAACAAATAACAGTCCTATTCAATAACGTATAAAAACTAACATTTCTATACAAAACACCAATCTATAAGCTACATGAATGCAAGGAATATGGTAAGCCGTGGACAGGTTCACGTCTACACGGGCAACGGAAAAGGTAAGACCACGGCAGCTTTCGGACTTGCCATACGAGCCTGTATGGCTGGCAAAAAAGTTTTCATCGGACAGTTCATGAAGTCGATGCAATACAACGAAACACGCATTGCAAGATACATAGACAACCTGTCTGTAGAGCAGTTTGGCAATGGTTGCATACTGACGCGTGCCCCCAACGAGGTGGATAGGCGGCAAGCTCAGGACGGAATGCATAGGTGCGCAGAACTTCTTGGCTCGGGTAATTGGGACGTAGTGATATTCGATGAGATTACAATAGCACTGCACATGGAACTCGTCAGCATTGAAATGCTTATGGAAGCATTGGAAAACAGAGACGCCAAAACAGAGGTTGTGCTTACCGGACGCCATGCTCCGAAACAACTTATAGACTATGCCGACCTTGTAACAGACATGCAGGAGGTGAAGCATTACTATGCCAGCAAGGGACTGTTGTCGCGCAATGGCATAGACAGATAGGCAATCTTCAAGAACCACACAATTTGTATGACGTGTCAGGATTTTGCTTTTCGATACGCCTCAACCACCTTTCAATCTCACGAAGATAACGTTACTGAAACAAGGCAATTGTGCCTTAGTATTTCAATACCCCTTGTTTCGTTGTGTAAAAGAGCCTGTTTTACACGGCAAAAGAGCCTGTTTTGGAACGCAAGACAGGCTCTTTTGTTTTATTAAGGCAGTAGCATGGTAAAATGACACCTACACTTCGGGTGTATTGTTGCCTGATGGTTGCGACGGGTCTGGACAGTTCTTCCGTGTCTTGATGCACTTTATAACGGGCAACTGGAAACTTTCAAACGGCAGAAATGGCTATACGGTATCGGCAGCGTGGTATGAACTGCGCACCAATGGACCACTTACTACGTGCTGGAAGCCTTTCTCCAATCCTATCTTCTTGTACTCTGCAAACTGCTGTGGACTGATATAGGCTTTCACTGGCAGATGTTTCGACGTGGGTTGCAAGTACTGTCCCAGCGTCAGACGCTTGCAGCCGGTGGCGAGAATGTCGTCCATGGTCTGCAATATCTCCTCGTGCGTTTCGCCTAAACCTAACATAAAGCCTGTTTTCGCCTGCACTCCGCAACGCACAATCTCTGCCAGCACCTCCAAACTGCGGTCATATTGTGCCACGCTGCGCACCGATGGAGTAAGCCTGCGCACCGTCTCCATGTTGTGTCCACACACGTGTGGCTTTGTGGTTAGCACCTTTTGTATCAGTTCTTTCTTCCCCATGAAGTCCGGTATAAGCAGTTCTATCTTTGTGTCAGGGTTCAGTTGCTGTATGGCTTCCACGGTTTTCACCCAGTGTTCGGCACCGTAGTCGGGCAAATCGTCGCGGTCTACCGACGTGATTACGGCATAACGAAGGTTCAAAGCCTTTATCGATTCAGCCACGTGTCGGGGTTCTTCAGGGTTCAAAGCGTTGGGACGTCCACTCAATGTGTTGCAGAATCGACACTTGCGGGTACATATTTCGCCCCCTATCATGAGCGTTGCGGTGCGTGCTGCCCAGCATTCTGTGCGGTTGGGGCATAGTCCGCTGGTGCAGATAGTGTTCATGTGGTGGCGTGCCAGAATGCCCGCTGTTTCGCCAGACGACTTCTTTGAGGTTAGGTTTATCTTCAGCCAATCGGGCTTCATCACGTGTGGCGGACGTCCGAAGAGCAGGCGCAAGAACTGTTCGGTGGTGAAATTGCGAATCACGTTGCCCATTTCCACGCCCTCGATAGCCTTCTCTACCGCCTCGCGCGTAAAGCTGACACCATGCAGAAGGTCGAGCAATTCACGGTCAAGGTCGCCCGACAGGAAGTAATCGCCCATCAGATTGATGTTCACAATCTTTTGGTTCTTCAGTTCAATATGTGCCTGAATGGTACCCACATCGGCAAAACGCTTCTGCCGAACCTCCGTATATTTAGGGTTCTTGCCGTATGTAAAGTCGTCAGAAGCAAGTCCTTTCTCAATCTCTTCAATCTGTTTCATGTCGTCAGGAGTAAGTTCCAGCACCTCGTTTCCACACATATACTTGCGTACGTAAGCCATAAACGCCTCTATATCGAGCGTGGTATAGTTGCCCACATTGGCAACACGCTGGCGCACGGACGCTACCCCCTTGCTCTGCAACTTCTCCTTTCCGGGTGTCAATGCTTCTGAAAGGTGTTCCAACTGCGTGCTGAACAAGAGCGAATTGTGCAGCACGCTGCGCCCTTTAAGGCGGTAGAAGGCACTTCCAGCCACCTTCTTTCCCTCCACGAGAATATCGTTTCTGCCCGAAAGCTCGGTGTTAATGCCAAGACTTCTTATCATGTCGGCAATGCCCTGCATATACTCTACAAAGGCACTATTCACGTTTTCGGCAAACGAGATGTACGAAAACTGCATGCAGCCCTTGTCGGCATAGATGCAGCCTCCGCCACTCTTACGGCGGAAAATGTGTATGCCGTTGCGCTTGCAGTAGTCTATGTTCACTTCGTTTTCGGTCAGCTGGTTGCGTCCAAGCATGACCGTCGGCTCTACACGCCACGCCATAAAGTAGTCGTCGTCGGTGTATTTGCGTGCCACATACTCTTCTACGGCAAAGTAAAAAGGCAGTTGGTGGGTAGTCTTTCGTTCAGGAATAATGATATATTTCATTGTTCAGATCTATGTTCTCAATATGTGTTGATAGGTTGTTTCACCTTATCGTATATATAATGCCCACAATTTCATCGGCAAGTCGCTACACCCTGCCAATGCCATCGAGGGCTTGCAAATGTACGAAAAAATATTGATTTGGGCGAAAATACACCCTTTTTTATTACAAACGATACTTTCCCGGAGGATTAAAAAAGATGAAATTACACCATAAAACGAATATTTTCTTTAACTTTGTACAATTGTTTGCGAACTGTGACAGCTACAAAACGCAACGGAAGAACAATACAATAAGAATAGAAAACATTGATAATGAAGAAACTACAGCAGGTCTTAATGCTCGCTGTCTGCCTACTGATACTGATGGTGGCAGCCGTCCAGCGCGATGGAAAACTATGGGGAAACAGTCTGAAAGCTGCGAAAGCCGACAGCCTGAAGACTGCAAGAATAGACACGATGCGTACGCTCGATGACGGAACAAAGGTGATAAATACCACCATGTTGAGTAAAGACATTACGGGATATGGTGGTGCTGTGCCGTTAGAAATATATGTAAAAGACAACAAAATAGTGAAAGTGAAGGCGTTAAAGAATGCCGAAACGCCCGAATTCTTTGCCGAAACGAAGCCATTGCTTGCCAAATGGAACGGCAAGACCATAGACGAAGCACTGCGATTGAAGGTAGATGCCGTCAGTGGAGCTACCTTCTCGTCGCGCGGAATCATCGGAAACATGAGGCGCGGACTGGCTTACGCTTCGCAAAAAGCCGTAGAGCCAAGCATTCTGGAGCAGATGGACCTCAATGCAAAAACCGTTTCGGCACTCTTGGTTGTACTCTTGGGTGCCATTGTTCCGCTGTTCTATCGAAACAAACACTACCGCACGGTGCAGCTTTTGCTAAACGTTGTGGTGCTGGGCTTCGGTTGTGGTACGTTCCTTTCGTGGTCGCTGTTCGTCAATTTCGTGTCAAGCGGCATTAATTTCTGGGCTTCGCTCGTACCTGTTCTTATGTTAGTCACTGCCTTTGTCTATCCGCTTTTTGGCAAGAAGAACTATTATTGCACGAACATTTGTCCGTGTGGCTCGCTCCAAGACCTGGCTGCGAAAACGAAAAACAGGAAGTGGCGCATGGACGGAAAGACGGTTAAAGCACTCAATGCTGCCCGTAGACTCTTGTTTGCAGTGCTGTTGGTGCTTGCACTTTCCGGCATTTGGTTCAAGTGGATGGACTACGAAGTGTTCTCTGCCTTCATCTTTCAGACGGCTTCGGTGTTTGTCCTGGCGCTCGGTGGAGTTTTTTTGCTACTTTCCTTCTTCGTTGCCCGCCCCTATTGCCGCTTCGTCTGCCCTACGGGAACACTGTTCAAGATAGCCGAACGCCGTTAGACGATGGCAGGAAACAAATAGGATAAAAACAATAACAATAGGGAAAAATCAGTTTCCGACCTACCCTTTGCCTAATACTTGCCGCCATTTCGCAATTCTGCATATATATGAAGAAAAGCAAGCAATGGTGCAAGAAATCCACCGAACGGAAAGCATGGTGTAACCATTTCATTATCAATACATAACAAAAACCATTGTTTCGCCTCATAAAAACGCCTGTTTTGCATGGTAAAACAGGCTCTTTCGTCTTGCAAAACAATATCTTTTGCAAAGCCAAAACGCTGCTGTCGTTTTCCCGTCGGATATTCATTAGGAGACAAAAGTATCTTTATGCAGAAACCGTATATGGCAGGAAGAAGACAGAAAGTGCGTGTTGCGCATTACACCAACCATGCAGTCGTGTCTTATGAGTCATGCAACAAGGTGAATTTCAAACAGGAACTGCAGAGCAGGCAAAAAAATATTGGAAAACCATTCCGCACAATTGGATTTCCAGGAAATATTTTGTAATTTTGCTTTCAAATAATAAAAATGACGATGAAAAAGAGATTATTTAGTGCAGTGCTTGTACTGTTGTTCAGTGTTGCATGCTCGGTTATGGCAGTTGCGGCTACCTCTGGTGGCGACGAGGCAGACGAAGTGGTGCGTGCGGGAGGCTTTCTGTTTCATTTCAACCGCGACAGAACGGCACTCTCGCTGTGGTTCTGCAACCGTGCCGACCGCAACATGACACTGCCCGACAAAGTTTATTACGACGGCACAACGAAGGAGGCAAGTCTCAAACCGTTCGGTAAGGCAAAGGCTTACACTGTGGAAGAGCTCGAAGAGCGCACGTTCAGAGGCAACCCCGATATACAGTCCGTCACCATTCCAGCCTCGTATCGCACCGTGGGCGGCACCGCCTTTATGAATTGTCCGAACCTGAAGACCTTCGTAGGCTTGGGCAAGGACGTCATGTATGGCAACGATCTTTTTTCTGGATGTACGGCTTTGGAGAACGTAACCATAGATGCACGCGCCATCGGTTCACACATTTTTGAAGGATGCGAAAGGCTCATCAAGCCTCACATTACGGGCACATTGGATCACATTCCCGATGCCGCTTTCCAGAAAAGTGGCATCAGAAGCATCGACTTTATACCGCAGAGCGTTACCGCTATATGGGCGGGAGCCTTTACAGAGTCGCAGTTGGAGGGCGACCTTGTGCTGCCGTTGCGTTTCGCCGTCATAGTCAATGGGGCTTTCTCGCTGACGAATATCCGAAGCGTAACCGTTCCGGAAGGCTTCAGAGAACTGCGTGATGGGGTCTTCGCAGGGTGCCGTTCGCTCAGCAAAGTGTCGCTGCCGAGTACGCTGAAATACCTTGGCGGCATGGAATTCTCGGCTACGGCAATCAAGCAGATCGATATTCCGAACTCGGTTATAGACCTCGGTCCGTCAGCTTTCTTCAACTGTTTACAGCTCGATTCAGTCCGTCTTTCAAATCAATTGGACAAGTTAGAACCTTCTATTTTCCAAGGTACGGCATTGAAACACATATACCTTCCGGCTTCCATCAAGAGCATAGGGAAAGGCTGTTTCATGTTCTGTAAGCAGCTAACCGATGTCTACTGCTTTTCAACAACCCCGCCAGAGGCTCACGAATATAGCTTCAACGACTTTGACAAGCCCACCATACATGTTCCGAAAGGTACGCTCGCGGCATATAAAAGTGCTCCGACATGGAAGAAATTCAAGAAGTTCAAGGAGATGCCTGCCGCTGCAACAGATATTTCTACCACACAGTTTGCCACATCAAACATATACCGTCAGGACAACGAAGTGCACGTTAACGATGTTCCTGACGGCACGCTCGTACAGGTCTACACGCTTGATGGTCAGCTAATAAGCGAGGTTACGGTTCACAACACTGGGGCTGTTCTGCCGCTGAACACCGAGAACCCTGTTATTGTCAGGGCAGGCAGACAAACCGTAAAGCTTAGATAAACAACACTGAATATTGAGGCTTATGGAAACTGACGATAAATATCAGCCGCTTTTATACTATATAGTGTTTGGTTCTGACGCATCAGAGTTAGTCGTTTCTCGTACGAAACACCATGTAGACACTATTCCGCATGGATTGGAAATAGAACAACTGAATCGTCAAGAACACGGAGAGAGAATGGACTGGCTGCTGAACGGAACGATAGAAAAGGTGTTCCGGCAACACGATGCTACACTGTACGATACCTGCAAGGACACAGACTGCTGGACCATTCTGCGCGGACGGATTGCCACTGACGGCGGTTCAGACTATTTGCGAAACACCATCGGGCTGGTTCAGGCACTCATCGAACAAGGCGGAATAGGCGTCTTCGACCTGCTGACGCTCGACTTGCAGCCGGCAAGCAAGTGGTCTGCCCGCTACTTCGAAAAGGAAACAGACCCGCAGACACATGTAGTTGTGCTGAAATCGGACAACGAAGATGGCAGCGTATGGCTGCATACGCGAGGCATGATTAAGTTCGGTCGCCCCGATTTCAGCGTCCTTCAACTTGCTCCATCGCAGGTAAACGATGCCAAGCAAGCCCTCGACCAACTCATCTTCCATAGTGGAAAAGGTGCGGAAATGAGTAAGAAACTACGCCTGCATACGGCAAACGGCAAGACCATCGACGCACAACTCCGCCTCGTTCCCGACTTCGACAACTTCGATTTCAATAACGCATACTACGAAACAGAGCTGAAGTTGCAGTAAAGCAGTAACGACTCTATCCTTCTCTCACCCTCGATTGGACAGCCCCTCGTGTGCCTATGCTGCTTCCTCTCGTTGCCAGCACATTGCAAAACCCGTAGGTTTTAAACGGTAGAAGCATAACTCCGAACGCTATCCGAACAAGCAGAACACTATCAAAAAGCAGAACCAAGAAGATTCCTGCAGGTTCTACGTTGCCATGTCGCATGCCAAACGCTACCCCATTGTAGTCTATTCCCTCGCCAGCTGCGATTGGCACAACGTGTCGCACACCCGCAAATTCACCCCATTTATAGACAGTATAGCCTGCTATTTCAAGGAATCAAACGTCTGGACACACTTCCCGAGAAACGAAAGACGAACGATTTTTTGGTTGTTTGATACTTTTTTATTATCTTTGTAAAACAACGACTTACAGATTGAAAGCTGACAAACAAGTAACAAATCAATTTTCGGACTATGAAAAGAGCTATTGTAATGGGTGCCAGCAGTGGCATCGGGCATGAGGTGGCAAGGCTTCTTATCATGCAAGGGTGGACGGTTGGAGTGGCAGCACGCCGCAAGGAAAAGTTGGAAGACCTGAAGAACTGTGCGCCCGAACGCGTCTTCACAGCGCAGATTGATGTAACCAACGAGAAGGCAGACGAGGCACTCTCCCAGCTTGCAGACCGGATAGGAGGGCTCGATCTTTATTTCCATGCAGCAGGAATTGGGTGGAAGAATCCGACCTTAGAGCCTGAAAAGGAGATGAAGACAATGCAAACCAATGGACTCGGATTCGTACGAATGGTGAGCGAGGCCTATCGTTATCTTGCCAAGCATGGTGGCGGACACATTGTCTGCATCACTTCCGTGGCAGGCACAAAAGGCATAGGGACCATTCCTGCCTATAGTGCTACGAAAGCAATGCAGAACACCTACCTGCAAGCCTTGGAACAGTTGGCAGCCAATAATCATCTTAACATTCGCTTCACGGATATTCGCCCCGGTTTCGTAGATACTCCGTTATTGCCCGATTCCTCTCATTTCCCCATGCTGATGAAGACAGATGATGTAGCGAACAGCATTATGAAAGCCATAGAGAGGAAGCGCCACGTCTGCATAATCGATGGTCGCTGGTGTGTCTTCACAGCCATGTGGCGACGTATTCCGAACTGGATTTGGAGGCGAATGAAACTGAAAGAATAACTACATGTATTGTATGCAGTTTCACAAAAAAGCAAGATTGCACAAGAATTATGGTATTTCAGAGTCCTCAGATGACCTTGTACTAACATGTGGAAACGACTTTTGGATAAAATTTTCGGTAACTTTGCAACGCAGAACGAACCGAATTACTTAACAGACAGAGATGGAGCAAGAGAAAAACAAGGGTGGAATGATGAGTGTTATTGCCGCTTTGGGTGCTAATGTGCTGGTGGCAATATCTAAGTTTATAGGTTTTGCGGCATCGGGTTCGGCTGCCATGCTGAACGAATCGATACACAGTATAGTAGATTGTGGCAACGAAATACTTCTGCTTGTGGGCAATAAGCAAGCTGAAGCGAGGGTGTCCGACAAGCACCCGTTCGGTCAGGCTCGTGCAAAATACTTTTACAGTATGGTAGTTGCCATGATGTTGTTCTTTGCCGGTGGTGCATTGGGAATCATGGAAGCTGCCGAAAAGTTGTTCCACCCCGAGCACAGTGTAGAAAACACGTGGCTTGTAATGGGGATATTGGTGTTCGGACTGATTGTAGAAACTGTGAGCTTGCGTGTTGCGTTAAAGGAAATAGAAGCACTTAACAAGGAGAACTTGTCGCTTTACAAATTTCTGCGAGAAAGCCGCCACAGCGAAATTCTTATAATTTTTGCTGAAGATAGTTGTGCCGTTGTGGGCTTGCTGATAGCTTTTGGTGGCACGTTGCTTAGCCATTTCACCAATAATCCGTTCTATGATGCCCTGTCTGGTGTGTTAATTGGATTGTTGCTTTGCGGTGCAGCCCTCTTTTTGGCACGCGAGTTTTACAGTCTGCTTATTGGCGAAAGCGTTACAACAAAAGACTTGGTGCGTATAAAGTCAGCTTTCAATCGTGCCGAAGTAAGTAGGTTGATTAATGTAAAGACCATACATTTAAGTCCTACAGACATATTGGTTACGGCGAAAATAGATTTAAAACCCGAGTTCGAGGCGCAGTCGTCTGCCATAGTTAACGACATTGAACGGAATATGCGAGCCGATTTTGCCAGCTACAACATATTCATATATATAGAAATAGACGAATATAAAGACGGTTACAAACGTTCTTGATGGGGTGGACAAGCCCAATAATTCCTCCATGTGTTCTATGAAATTTAGGATTTATAGGAGAATTAGTAGCTTTAGGCTTCATAAATTGCGAGTGTCCCTTCATAAAAACACATTGAATGCCACGTGCACTGACCACCAAAAACAAAAAAAGTCGCCTTGATTAAGACGACTTTTCATTTCTGTTGTTGCGGGTGCAGGACTCGAACATGCGACCTCCAGGTTATGAGCCTGGCGAGCTACCAACTGCTCCAACCCGCGATATTAACCGTTTGCAATTATAAAATAAGTTTCGTTTACTCGTTCCTGAATTGCGAGTGCAAAGGTAGATATTTATTTTTAGATATGCAAGACATTCGGATAATATTACTGATAAATTGGTTCGTTTTAACATAAGTAAACATTATACCTGATAAAAAAGTAGAGAAGTGCGTATAAATTAATTTTGCAGACTAAATAAAATCCATTACCTTTGTTGTCTGTTCTGTCTGTTGCACATTGTGCGAGGGCAGAACCGAGATGAAACAATTAATATAAAGGTGTAGTGGAAACACTATGCCGCAACTTAAACAAGATAATACATGGAAAAGAAAATCGTAATGGTTACGGGTGCAACGAGTGGCATTGGAGAAGCATGCGCACGCAAGTTTGCAAGTGGTGGATACAATGTCATCATTACCGGACGCAGGGGAGAGAAGCTCGATGCGCTAAGACGAGAGCTTGAAAGCATGGGGGCAGAAGTGCTGGCAATGCAGTTTGATGTGTGCGAACGCGAATCTGCACGAAAGGCAGTAGATTTTCTGAAGGGTAAATGGGCTAAGATAGATGTTCTGATAAACAATGCCGGACTTGCATTGGGCTTGGACAAAGAGTATGAAGGCGACTTCAATGACTGGGATACCATGATAGATACCAACATTAAAGGATTGCTGAACATGACTCGTTTTGTAGTTCCGGGTATGGTGGAACGCAACGAGGGACACGTTATTAATATTGGTTCGGTGGCTGGCGATGCGGCTTATGCAAACGGAAATGTGTATTGCGCTACGAAGGCGGCAGTAAAAGCTTTGTCGGACGGACTGCGTATTGATGTTGCAGAAAGTGATGTGCGTGTAACAAACTTGAAGCCGGGACTGGTTCAAACCAACTTCTCTAATGTGCGTTTCCATGGCGACGACGCTCGTGCAGAAAGTGTTTACAAAGGAGTGAAGCCACTGACGGGCGACGATATTGCCGATGTTGCTTTCTATGCAGCCAGTGCTCCGGCTCATGTCCAGATAGCTGAGGTGCTGATTTTGGCGACACATCAAGCCAATGGCTCGGTGATTGCAAGAAAGTAAGGCAAATATTATAAGACCTTTTGGGGAAAACAAAAAAGCGAAACATGCGATTGTGGTTGTTGCAACTGCACGGTGTTTCGCTTATTCATATCTGTAATTACTACCTTTTCAGCTTCGCTTTCAATCGTTTGTAGCCGTCTACGCCCAAAATAGCAAGTCCGCTGTATTGCAGTGCCTTAGCCAATCCGAAGAATGCTGCCCACAAAATACCTTTTGCAGCTACGGAAATGGGGAGGATTGCCTGTGCAAACGATGTGATATAGCACAACACACACATGGAAAGAACGATGACTCCGGTGCGGAACGACAGCTGTTGAAGCCATGCTATAAAGCGTTTCAATAGGGGAGGAGTAGTCATTTGTGTGGGTGTTATCTGAAGTCGTCCCATACCTTTTCGGCAGGTAGAGGTGATGTTACAACTATTTTCTCTTTACTTACGGGGTGTATGAACTCAACCTTGTGGCTCAGCAGCGATATGCTTCCATCGGGGTTGGAGCGGCGTGCACCATATTTCAAGTCGCCTTTAACGGGGCAACCAATGGCTGCAAGCTGGCAACGTATCTGGTGGTGTCGCCCAGTAAGCAAATTTATTTCGAGCAAAGTGTAGCGTTCGGTGTGTCCTATGGTTTTGTATTTCAGTATGGCTTGCTTTGCGTTCGGCACATCGTGGTCGTACGCGTAGCTTTTGTTCTGCTTCTCGTTTCGTACCAACCAGTTGGTTAGTGTGGCTTCCGGTACATCGGGAGCCGTCTGAACCATTGCCCAATATGTTTTCTTCACTTCGCCATTTCGGAACATATCGTTGAGTCGGGAGAGCGCTTTCGATGTCTTCGCAAAGACAACTAACCCAGAAACGGGACGGTCTAAGCGGTGCACAACACCCAGAAACACATTTCCAGGCTTGGCATATTTCTCTTTAATCCACGCTTTAATGGTTTCCGAGAGAGGCTTGTCGCCCGTCTTGTCGCCTTGTATTATCTCTCCGCTTTGCTTGTAGACGACAATAATGTGGTTGTCTTCGTAAAGAACTTGCATCGTTTAAAAAGTTCTATCGCCCCTTTACCCATAAGAGCAAGGGGGATAGATATTAGAAAGGAATATTACATATTCATACCGCCATCGACCTGAATGACCTGTCCAGAGACGTAGCTTGAGAGGTCAGATGCAAGGTATAGCGCAGTATTTGCTATGTCCTCGGTAGTGCCTCCGCGTCGCAATGGTATCTTGGAAGTCCATTCCTTGCGGATTTCTTCAGAAAGCTGCTGTGTCATGGCGGTGTCAATGAAGCCTGGAGCAATGGCATTGGCGCGCACGCCCTTTGGTCCCATCTCCTGAGCCACGCTCTTTGCGAGTGCAATCATGCCCGCCTTAGAAGCCGCATAGTTTGCCTGACCCGCATTGCCGTGTACTCCCACAACGCTTGCCATGTTGATTATGCTGCCATTGCGTTGGCGCATCATGACCGGAACGCACGCATGTATGAAGTTGAATGCACTTTTTAGATTGACACCAATGACGGCGTCCCACTGTGCTTCAGACATACGGAGCATTAATCCGTCCTTGGTTATACCGGCGTTGTTGACTAAAATGTCTACGCTTCCGAACTCTTCTTTTACTTGTTTCACTACTTCTTCAGACTGAGCGAAGTCGGCAGCATTGCTGGCATAGCCTTTACACTTTACTCCGAGTGCTGAAATTTCAGCCTCAGTAGCCTTTCCGTTCTCATCGATAACGAGGTCGGTGAATGCAATATTGGCACCTTCGCTTGCAAATTTTATCGCAATTGCTTTGCCTATTCCGCGTGCTGCCCCTGTAATGAGGGCTGTCTTACCCGTTAATAATCCCATAATCTGTTTCTATTTATGTTTTTAATATCTACGTTTTTGGCAGGTTTGGTATCTTAATGATGTACGTTCCGTAGTCTTAAACGATACGAATTGCACCTACGTAAAATAGGTATTGAACCGCTTTTTAATAGGTGTTGCAGTCTGTCTTGCCTTTTCCCATTTTGTTTCCGAGTGCTCCGTACACTACTTTTGCTACGAGCGGACGACTGCTTTCTTCGGTTAAGCCGTGCCCAAGTCGCCCATAAATGAAGGGAACTTCCAGTCCTTTAATACAATAATGGGTTATATCGGCAACCAAATCTACGTTGTCAATGTCGAAATCGCCATCGTTCTTTGCTTCCGTATATACCTTTCTGAAGAGTTCTATCTCGTCTTCGTCGAAGTTTTTGCGCACCTTTTCCACCATCCAGATGTTTCGAAAGAACTCTGCCCTGAGGTTTCCGTTCCTCATAACAGTTTCCTTAATCATGCTGAGGTGGGTGTAAATAAGTTCTATAATCTTGTCGTGAGGTGGTATCCGCTTCGATGCCACTTCGTCCAACTTGTCCGACAGGCGTTCCAGTTCGGCTTCTATAACGGCATAGTACACGTCTTCCTTACTCTTAAAATAGGTGTACAGCGTACGGCGCCCCTTGCCTGAGGCTTCCGCAATGTCGTTCATTGTTGTGTTTGCAATACCTTTCTTGGCAAAAATCTGCCTTGCTACGTCTACAAACATCTGTCTTGTCTTCGAAATAGACATTTCTTTTTCTCCTTAAATTCTTCCTTATATTGCGCTGAAATGCCGACCATTCACGTCATTGCACAATATTTTTATTGTGTGCAAAAGTAGAGAAAAAAAACTAATTCTACAAGTAATTGCGTAAAAATACATATTTTTTAGTATTCTGTTCGCATTCAGATACATTATGATATAAAGGATATGGAGTGTTGCGAACGGTACTCTGATAACTGAAAATACTATGGAACAAGTGCCACAGCATGGTTGTTGCCTGACAGTCCGTACACTTCTACACATCTGTTTCCAAACCATCGTAGGCGAAGAAGATGTTTTCCGGCAGACGTTGTTGTGTTTCTTCGTGCAAGCCAATCTCGTGTGTGAGATGCGTTAAGTAGGTTCGCTTGGCATTGATGGCACGGCTAAATGCTATGGCATCAGCTATCAGCTGGTGCGAATGGTGCTCTTTTTTCCAACGCAACGCATTCACCACGAGCGTATCTACGCCTTCAAGATAAGGCAATTCCGTGGCATTGATGGTCTTCATGTCGGTAATGTAGGCAAAGTTTCCGATGCGATAGCCCATAATGGGCATCTCTCCGTGTATCACTTCGACGGGTGTAACCGTGCAATCGCCTATCGGGAACGCCTTGTGAGGTACGACAGTGTGCAGGTTTAGCTTGGGGACACCCGGATAAAGATGCTCTTTGAAACAATAGGGAAAGTTGTGGCGCAGCCCCTTGCAGGTGTCTTTGTCGGCATATATTTCCAAATCGGACAGCCAGCTGAAGGGTCGCAGGTCGTCGATACCCCCTACATGGTCGTAGTGAATGTGCGTTATCAGAATGCCATCAATCTTTTTGTAAGGCACAGGAAGTATCTGCTGGCGGAAGTCGGGGCCGCAATCTATCAGTATGCGTGTGGTTTCGGTTTCGAGCAGTGCCGACGTGCGCAGTCTTTTATCCTTGGGATTGGTGCTTTGGCACACCTTGCATGTACAGCCAATGACGGGTACTCCGTTAGAAGTTCCGGTACCTAAAAAGCGTAGTCTCATAGTATTTGTTTAGCGAATGTTCACCTCCGGTTTTATGTCGATGCCGAATTTCTGCCTTACGTCGTGCTGAATGGTTTCGCAAAGATGCACCACTTCGCTGCCCGTTGCGCCGCCGCGGTTCACCAATACCAATGCCTGCTTGTCGTGAACGGCAGCTCTACCCAATGCTTTTCCTTTCCAACCGCATTGTTCTATGAGCCAACCTGCTGGTATCTTTTCGTGTTCGCTGTCGATGGTATAGTGGGGCATACCCTCGTATTGCCGTGCCAACTCGTTGTATTTTTGTGTTGGAACCACTGGATTCATGAAGAAGCTACCAGCATTGGCCAATACTTTCGGGTCGGGCAACTTGGCGTTTCTTATCTCAATAATGGTCTCACGAAGTTGCATTGCCGTGGGGTTGCCTATTCCCTTTGCTGCCAATGCCGCACGAATGTTGCCATAATCCAACTTCGGAGCGTAGGTCTTAGAGAGCTTGTAGGTAACGGCAGTAATCAGGAAGCGGTCTCTCCACGCATGTTTGAACTTGCTTTGCCGATAGCTATAGGCGCATTCAGCGTTCATGAAGCGGCAAATGCGCCCCGTTTCAATCTCTACAGCCTCCACAGAGTCTATCAAGTCCTTCGCTTCAACGCCGTATGCGCCAATGTTCTGCACGGCACTGGCACCTACTTCGCCGGGTATGACAGACAAGTTCTCGGCTCCGTACAGTCCGTTTGCCACACAATAAGCCACGACATCGTCCCAGACGTAGCCCGAACCGCAGCGAATGTGGCACTCGTCGGTCTGTTCGAGAAAGCGAATACCCGAGTGCAACACCGTTCCATCGTAGTCGCCGGTCAGCAAAAGGTTGCTTCCTCCACCCAAAATCAGTAGCGGACGGTCGGTTTCGGTAAGCATTCCAACCACCGCCTGCGCCTCTTCCACCGAGCCATACTCCATAAACCGTTTGCATTTCGCATCAATTCCGAACGTGTTATGCCTGAGCAGGCTGTAGTCTTTCTCGTCTGTCATCGTCTCATTCAGCTTGTCTCGGTTTCTTTTTAGTAGGCAATAATGCGTTCCAAGCGCCAGTTCTTGCCTCGTTTTTTAAACTCTAACTGTGTTTCAATGCCATTGGAGAGTCCTCGGAACACAAGAATTTTCTTCTTGCTCTCCCCATATTTCTGTCCGTAAAGAATGTTATAGATGTTGTTCTTCGGCACTTCTGGCAGATACGTGCTCCATTCCGATGCTGGAATAGTAGTGTTTACCTTGTTCGTAGTTTCTCCGTTAGGGTCTATGCCAACGTATGGCAGTGGGTCTTTTATGCTTCCTCGTCCGTCGTTGGCAAGGAATTTGCTCAAGAAATCAAGGAACGAGGCGTTGTATTTCTGTGCAAATCCGATGTTGTTTATCTTGTTCATCTTCCATTTGCCGTCCTGATGGTCGAAGCAATATTGCTCTACCAGTCGTTGGTTCAGGTTTATTTTCTCCACAATCACCGTGTCGAGCTTGGTCGATTTGGCATATTCTGCCTGACCTGCGTTGTCGAAAATCAGCGTATAATAGCCTTTCGGACGGAAGAAGTAGTCCATTTTCCACTGATTGCGCGCTATCTGTTTCGTAACTTTTCCGTTGGTTTCAACGGGCAATGGGAACACAATGCGCTTGCGTTGCAGCTTTTTGTTGGCAATGAAGTTGAAGAAAAAGTCGTCGAAAAGTTGGTCGGCAGCTTTTGGCATTGGTGTTTCTGCAATAATTTCTGTTGCCGAATCCACGTTGCTGGTGGTGTCTGTCGTGTCTGTTACAGCTGTTTTTGTAGAGTCTGCCGGCTCTACTTTCTTCTTGTTACAACCTGTTGTGACGCATACCATGGCTGCGCACAAGGCAACAACGAGTAAAATTGCTTTTCTCATATTTTCTAATTATATTCTCAAATTCTTTTTTATGGCTTCTAAAACCGCTGCAAATGTACTACTTTTATTTTATAATAAGCTTGTAAGAACCAATATTTTTCTATCCCAGTGCTTCTCTTTTCAGATTATAAATTGTACCTTTGCACGAAAATTACAAGTGTTATGATTCTCGAAAAGATAGAAAAACTACTAAAAGAAATGAGCAGCGTATCGGCTAAAAACGCTGAAGACGTAGAGCAACTTCGATTGAAATATCTTAGCAAGAAGGGCGAAATAAATGCCTTGATGGGCGAATTTCGCAACGTAGCTGCCGACCAGAAGAAGACGGTAGGCATGAAAATAAACGAGCTGAAGCAGCTTGCACAAGACAAAATAAACGATTTGCGCGAACAGTTGGAAACAAACGAGGCGCAGAGCAGCGACATAGACCTTACCCGGACAGCCTATCCTGTTGGCTTGGGTACCCGTCATCCGCTTACATTGGTAAAGAAAGAGATTATAGATATATTTGCACGAATGGGCTTTACACTCTATCAGGGACAGGAGATTGACGACGACGAGCACGTGTTTACCATGCTCAACTTCGCTGCCGACCACCCTGCTCGCGACATGCAGGACACTTTCTTCATAGAGCGTTCGCACTCTTTGGACGTAACGAAGAATGTCTTGCTACGCAGTCACACCTCTAACGACGAGGCGCACTATATGTCTACCCACCAGCCGCCTATCCGTGTGCTCTGCCCGGGACGTGTTTTCCGCAACGAAGCCATCAGTGCGCGTGCCCATTGCTTCTTCCATCAGGTGGAAGGACTGTATGTAGACAAGAACGTCAGCTTTGCCGATTTGAAGCAAGTTCTGCTTACTTTCGCCCGCGAAATGTTCGGAGCAGACACCAAAATACGTCTCCGTCCGAGCTACTTCCCCTTTACGGAGCCCAGTGCAGAGATGGATATAAGTTGCAATATATGCGGTGGCGAAGGCTGCGGATTTTGTAAACACACTGGCTGGGTAGAGATTTTGGGTTGCGGAATGGTAGACCCTCACGACCTTGAGGCTTGTGGCATCGACTCGAACGTGTACACGGGTTACGCCTTTGGCATGGGTGTGGAGCGCATAACCAACCTGAAATATAGGGTGAGCGACCTCCGTTTGTTCTCCGAAAACGATGTCCGCTTTCTCAAAGAGTTCGAAAGCGCATTGTAAGCTCCATTGCAATACGTTCCAAAACCTATTGTTTTACACAACAAAAGAGCCTGTTTTGCCACGCAAAACAGGCTCTTTTGCAATGTAAAGACGCACACATTGTTTTTTGTTAGAACCACTTTCGCAAAGTCGGGGTTGTTTAGTGGCAAAGTCATTTCGTTGATATGGCGTGGCAGTTGCAATGCCGTAAGGCTCTGTCCATCGTGCCATGGCGTCCTCGAATACGCAAAGCGATGTTGTGTTTTCCACACAGCATGGATACGGTTTATCACGTTCCATTTTGTTTTAACCATTTGGTACCTGCAGGTTATGGGGAGGATGAGTTGTGCCCTTACCGCCTTTGGTATGCCCTTTGGCGTGTTGTTGAATGTTGGCAAACACATATATAATAAGGTGTAACGGCTGGCGGAAAGTCTGTCCTACCTGTTTCGTGGAACTGCCCCCCCCTCAGAGGAGTGTGTTGCGGGGGCTTCAGTTGGGCGAATATAAATATGTGTTATTTCAATTCGTATATTTCGCTGGGTATCTTGCGTCGCAACACTTCTACAATAAAGTCTACGCCCGGTACCAATCCGTGTCTTTCCATCTCGTTCGCAACTGCTATTCGTGCCAATTCGGGGTGATTGTTCTCATCGCTAAGGTGGCAGAGCCATACGTGTTTCAGCTCTTCTGTAGCGTTCTCCACTATGGTTCGGGCACATTCGGTGTTGCTTAAATGTCCTGTGTTGCTGGTTATGCGAGTTTTTAGATGCTGTGGATAGGGTCCAGCCATAAGTTTTTCCAATTCGTGGTTGGCTTCAATAACCAAGTAGTTGGCTTTTGCCACGAACGCACGAATCTCTTCTGTAATGTGTCCGCAGTCGGTTACGAGCGTAAAAGTAACGCCTTGGCATTGCACACAGTACCCCACGCAGTCGAGACTGTCGTGCGGGACGGCAAAAGGAGTAACGGTAAAGTCGCCTATTTGCTGTGTCTTTCCTTTCTCAACATATCGTACTTGTTCGGGCGCAACCTTCTTCTTTACACACCAGTTCCTTGCTATTCCCTCGTGGACTGTCCGCGTAGAGTAGACCGGAATGGCAAGACGGTCGCTTATGCTGCCCACCGACTTGATGTGGTCGGCATGGTCGTGCGTAACAAGAATGTTGTGAATCATCGATAAGTTTAGTCCGTAGCTCTGCATAAACCTCTTCATCGACCGTATGCCGATGCCGCAATCAATCACGATTCCATCGGTTTCGGTATATAAAAGATATGCGTTGCCACTGCTTCCGCTTCCAAATGATATAAATTTCAGCATTGTTTTCTAATTTGTTGTAAAAGTAATTAAGTTATTCAACCCGTGAAGTCAGCTTGTTTAGAACGGCAATCCGACAGCGAAATGGAACGTAAAGTCGCGACTGAACTTGGGATTAACGATAGGGTAGTGCCCCTTTCCCGACGAGTAGGCAGGGTCTATGGCTTTCATGCCGGCATCGAAACGCAGCACGAAGTAGTCGAAGTTGAGGCGCAGTCCTAAACCGTAGGCTACTGCAATTTGCTTGAGAAACTTGCCGAAATGGAACTGTCCGCCGGGCTGCTCGGCATATTCTCGCAGTGTCCAGATGTTGCCTGCATCTACAAAGGCTGCCCCATCGAACTTCCAAAACAAGTGTGTTCTGTATTCGGAACTGAGGTTCAGCCTTAAATCTCCCGTCTGGTTGATGAAGTCTATGCGCCCATCGGTACCACGAAAACTACCCGGCCCCAATTCTCTGACGCTCCAGCCGCGCACCGAGTTAGGTCCACCGGCTATGTAGCGCTTCTCGAAAGGCAGCACCTTGCTGTTTCCGTAGGGATAGGCAATGCCGAAATCGGCATGCAAGGCAAGCGAGTTGCGAGGGTCGAAACGCAGGACGCGCGTGAAAGCAAAGTCGAATTTAAGATACTGGGCGTAGGCAATGTTGAAGATTTTAGACTGTCCCTGCTCATTTTTCTTAAACTTCGACACGGCGTTAGCCAACGAAAGCAAGTTTCCTGCCGACTCTATCTTGGCCTTGATGGCTATGTCGTCGTTGCGATTATAACTTACGCTGAAGCCCGACCGCATGATGAACAGGTCTTCATAGTTATAGCGCAGTATGGCGTTGCGGTTAGAAACATTGTCGAGATAGTCTGCCTTGAAGCGCTCGCTAATCCATGGCATGTACACATAGCTAAGGTCTGGTATCTCGAGTTCGTAGTTCAGATGGCGTCGGACATTGCTCCAGTTGTATTTCCAGGCTGCCGAAAAGACACGGCGGTGGAACTCCGGGCGATCCTGGAAGTCCCAGCCAACCGACAGTTCGGACGTTGCGTTGCTGCGACGACGGAACTCTCGCGTGGAAAAGGGAGAGAGAAAGCGTGGGAATTGCAGTCGAGCCTGCACGCCATACTCCTCGTAGTTGTGGTTGGAATAGCCCTCCAAGCCCTTGATAGCCTCGAAAGCGGCACGCAGTTCGATGCTGAACAGCTCGCTGCCATGGAACAGATTGCGGTTCTGATAGGTGAGAACGGCAGCTGCTCCAAGGTCGCCCGCAGTGTTGGTGCCCTCGGGCTGGAATGCAACCGTGTTGGGTTTGGTGGGCGAAAGTTTAATGTTGGTTTCCAAAAAGCGCAGGGAAGCAGGCTGATAGTCGAATATTTTGCCAATGGCAATGGAGTCGAACTGAGGCATTTCCCTGAATTCTATGTCGGTGTAGCGTATGGCTCCCAACCTCGCAAAGTTGTTGTAAGTAGTCCGAAGGTCGGTTGCCGAGAAGTATTTGCCGGGTTCTATGAGCGTGTTGTCGGCAATGATGCTGCGCCGAAGGTGCAATCCGGTAGAGTCGCCGGGTATGATGTTCACGCTTCCAATCATGTAACGGGGGTGTAGAGTAGGCGTTGCCGTGTCCGTAGTCCTGTATTTCGTAAGATGGAGCGTAACATCTACACTGCGTGAACCCCGTATCGAGTCTGCCGTATAGTAGATATAGTCTTTGTTGAAGCGGTAATAGCCTTGGTCGTTCAGTATCTTTGTAATGCGTTTCCGCTCATTGTCCAAGGCTGCAACGGTGAATTGGTGCGGTCGGTTGGTGTTGATGCCTTGCGAAAGCGTTGGTTTCAGAATGTCGGCAATAACCGAATCTTGAATGTCGTAGGCGAAATGGTCTATCATAAACGGTTCGCCGGGCACCAACGTGTATATTGCCTTGAGCTTTTTCCCCTTTACCTTGGTGCTGAAAACCACGCGGGCGTTCATGTATCCCATGTTGTTCATTGCCAATCGGAGGTCTTCGCACGACAGTCGAGCCTGCAACGTGTCGTAGTAAACGGGCTTTTCGCCAATGCGTTGCAGTGTTCTGTTAATCCATTTCGTGGTGTCTCGCCCAGCTAAAGAGTAAGTGCCAAGAGGTATTTTGAAGAAAGAGAACCATCGGGAGTTTTCTTTCTGCCGTACATATTGTGCCAATTGCGACGCATTGAAGTCGGCTGCATCAGAGCGAAGTTCCACTTTGTCGAGCAGATAACTGCCATCTGGCACAAACTTATCGGTGGAACACGATGCTAAAAATGTTGCTGCAATAGCAAAAAACAGAAAGATATATGTAGGGAAAACCTTTATCCGAAACATTAATACTGCTGATTTTTTGCGCAAAGATACTAAAAAGTTGGCAGTAAAAGCGTGCAAACAGAGAGTTTTTTGTATTTTTGTGGAGTGATATCGAAGAACAAAATAAAGCTCATCAGAGCACTCGAAACAAAGAAAGGACGTGTAAAACACGGTATGTTTGTAGCCGAAGGGCCCAAGATTGTGGGCGATTTGCTGGCTGCAGGGTTTCGTTTGGCGGAGCTTTTCGATGATGAAGACGACATAAAAAAGGTGTCGTTCTTGCAACATCCGCAAGGAAAAGTCGGTGTGTTTAGGTTGCCCGATTATGTAGAAACGGCACATGACGAACGCGAAACGGCTGTTGATGAAAAGTGTATGCCCATGCTTGGCGAACACGAACTGGCACTTGCGCTGGACGGAGTGCAGGACCCAGGCAATTTAGGAACCATCATTCGGGTGGCAGACTGGTTCGGAATAAAGCGCATTTTCTGTTCGATGGATACGGCAGACTGCTGGAATCCAAAGGTAGTGCAAGCCACAATGGGCAGCATTGCAAGGGTTCAGATATGTTACTTGAACTTGGGAAAGTTCGTAAAATCACTTCCAACAGACTATCCTGTCTATGGAACACTGCTCGATGGAGACGACATCTACACAGAGAAACTGACCCATCACGGCATTATAGTGATGGGAAACGAAGGCAACGGCATCTCGGCTGTCATTCGGAAGCATGTAAACAGGAAGCTGCTGATACCCAACTTCTCTATCGGAACAACACGGGCAGAATCGCTTAACGTGGCAGTTGCAACTGCCATAGTGTGCTCGGAGTTCAGGCGAAGAGGGTAGGCGAGTGGCTCTTGCTTTGTCTGCATAACCCATAAACAAGCTATGAAGAAAAAGGAAACATACACATTGCTCGACGAAAGTCAGCAAAAGGTGGTAGACGCACAGCACGGCTATCACCTTGTGTTGGCATCGCCGGGCTGTGGAAAGACACATATCCTGGCTGAACGCATACGGCATGCACGACAACAAGGCATGGACTACGACGACATGCTGTGCCTGACGTTTACCAACAGGGCTGCGCGCGAAATGCAAAACCGCGTTCGTGCGGTGATGAAAGACGACGATACAAGCAGTCTGCAAATAGGAAACGTGCACCATTTCTGTTCCAAATTCTTGTTCGAAGAGGGCAAAGTGCCTGCCAATACTTCAATCATAGACGATGAAGAAGCCATCAGCATCATTGCCGAATACAGGCAAGAGAGTGAAGAAGCTGTAATGAACAACTACAAACGGCTGCAGGAATACAAGCAAATGATATTGTTTTCGCACCTTATGTTCCAGATGAAGCACCACCATGAGTGGAAATATTACCTCCACCCCGAGTGCCTTACTGCTACCGACAGAGAAGCCATGAAGCATATTTGCCGCACTCAGGATAAGCCCTACAACGAACAAACGGTGCTGGAAATATACGACAACGCAATGCTATATATCGATGAGGCTGAATCGCCATACATTAACCGACAGCTCGCCGAAGCCATTCGGGCACTCATAATAAAGATGAATTTTGCCAAACTCTTTGCCGATTACAAAGAGGAACACGGCATGTTAGACTTCGAGGACTTGCTGCTCTACGCCTATAACATATACAGCACCGACCCCACATGCCGTAAGTACAAATGGATTCAGGTAGACGAAGTGCAAGATTTAAACGCCATGCAGCTTGCCATCATAGACCTGCTGGTGGACGACAACGACCCTACGGTGATGTATCTCGGCGACGAACAGCAAGCCATCTTCTCATTCATGGGGGCAAAAATAGAAATGCTGAGCTTGCTGAAGACACGCTGCAAAGGCAACATTCACCATCTGTTGCAGAACCATCGCTCGCCAAAATACCTCTTAAACGTGTTCAACGACTATGCCGAACACGAACTGCACATAGACAGAGACCTGCTGCCTATTACCGACAACGATGCTGAAGCCGGACAAAACGACCTTGTGGTATTGGCAACAGATACGGTTGAAGACGAGACCGATGCTGTTGCGATGACAGCAAAACGCCTGCTCGAGCAAGACAAGACCACCACGACAGCCATCATTGTAAATGCGAATGCCGACGCCGACAAGGTGAGCACTGCCCTGAACCTCCACAACGTAGACCATTTGAAGATTTCGGGGCGCGACCTTTTCGACACTTCTGCCATGAAAACGCTTATTGCGCACCTGTCAGTATTACACAACGAGCAGAACGTTCTGGCGTGGTCGCTCCTGATGAAAGGGCTGAAGGTGTTCGATTCGAAAGCGCTTGCACGCCGTTTTGTGCACAAACTCCGACAACTTTCGCTCTCTCCAACCGACTTCCTGCTGTATTCGGACAGCAACTACACTGCCGACTTCCTGCAAAACTATACTGATGGCGACATCGTTGTGTTCGATACGGAGACAACGGGGCTTGATGTGTACAGCGACGACATTATAGAGATAGCAGCAATTCGGCTGCACAACGGAGCGATAGTGGGCGAACCGCTCGACCTTTATATTCGTACCGACAAGCCCATTTTGCCGAAACTTGGCGAGAAAGACAACCCGATGTATGCCATTTACCACGAAAAAATGTACCGGAACCAACTGCTTTCGCCTGCCGAAGCCTTGCAACGGTTCTGGCAATATGTGGGCGATGCTGCCCTGTTGGCACACAATGCCAGCTACGACAGCAACATCTTAGACTACAACATGCGTCGCTATACACCGGCAGATAGTTGGAAAAGTCATACAAATACGTGCTTCGACTCGCTCAAGCTCATACGTCTGCTTGCGCCTGGACTGTCATCTTACAAGTTAGAGGCACTGTTGGAACACTTCCATCTTGCAGGAACCAACTCGCATCAGGCTATCGACGACGTGGCAGCAACCCTATCGCTGGTACGTCTCTGTGCTGATGAGGCAGCAAAGCAAAAGCCCCTGCAGGCAGCCTTTATGCACCATAAACGAGTTGTTCCCTACATTCAGCGTTTCCGTGCAGCATACGCACCGCTCTTCAGAAATACGCTTTCGCACTGCTACGAAATAGAAATGGGTGGCGAAAAGGCGCTTGTAACCGAGATAAAGAATGTGTACAACGGACTGGTGGCACAAGGACTGATAGCCAAGATAGAACGTCTGCCTTACTTCCTGCGCTACTTGGAATTCGATTTATTGACAGACAGGGACACGCCCAATGTACTTATCGAACAACTGAACCGTTACATTATAGAAATCAATACGATGAAAGAAAGCGACTTTTGCAACAGTAGAAGCATTGAAGAACGGGTCTACGTTACCACCATACACAAGGCAAAGGGCTTGGAATTCGACAATGTCATCGTCTACGATGCCGCTTCCGAACGCTATCCGAACAAGCGTAACACCACCGAAAGGCAAAATCAGGAAGACGCCCGCAAGTTCTATGTAGCCATGTCGCGTGCCAAGCACCGCCTCATCGTGGCATATTCGCTCACTGCCCGCGACTGGCACGGTGTGTCGTATAGTCGCGAGCTCACTCCATTTATGAACAGCATTGTCCACCATTTCAACGGATAGACAGTGCCATATCGTGGCTTGGCAGGGCAATTACTATATTAATAAAAAACAACATTTATGATGATTGGTAACCATACAGCGTTAAGTGTGTACGTTCCACTGCTTATGGCAGTGGTATTGGGTGCAATGACCTATTTTCATTGGCACCATAGACTGAAGTATTTATATTTGGCAGCCCTGTTGCTCTTGTTGGTTTACGCCATTACGTCTGCCATATATGTCAGTCATTCGGCAGGCTATAATTTGTCTGCGTCTTTAATAAAAGGTGCTCCGCTTTTGTGGCGTTTCGTCTGCCTTGGCGGAATCGTTCTATTCTTTGTATCTGTTGGCTGCTTTGTATATGAAAATGGAAGTTTCAAACTGTTCTTTAAAATCGTCTCGTGCATCGGAATAGGCTTTTTTATGCTGTGCGGCTTCTATTCGTTCTTTTTCATCATGGCAGGTCTTGCATCGCTGAAAAGTGGATAAGACACCATTCAACATGCATACTGTAAGACTGCGAAACACATTCTGTAAAGACTGACAAAGCACCTAAATTTTCTCATATCTCTTTAGTCTATCAGCACAAATTTTCGTAAGTATGCCGAATTATAGGCGTTTTTCCGTAACTTTGCAGCCACTATGAGCAAAGGAAAGTTACAGAAGTTTGCAGCGTTGGAGACGTTTAAAAATGTCTTTCAGTATCCGTATGGCGTAATAAGCGAAATTCCTTTCGACATGAAAGGATATTGGAACGAACAGTATTTCCATAACAACCACCCGATAGTTTTAGAGTTGGGGTGTGGAAAAGGTGAATATACCGTGGGCTTGGCGCGTCGTTATCCACACATAAACTTCGTTGGCGTAGACATAAAAGGAGCGAGAATTTACACAGGCGCAAAGCAAGCATTAGACGAGAATTTGCCCAATGTGGCTTTCCTTCGCACGAATATAGAGATTATAGACCGCTTCTTTGATGCCGGCGAAGTTCGGGAAATCTGGCTGACTTTCTCCGACCCGCAGATGAAGAATCCACGCAAGCGCCTTTCGTCTACCTTTTTCTTAAACCGCTATCGCAACTTTATGGAAGACGGTGGAGTGGTGCACCTGAAGACCGATTCCAATTTCCTCTTCACCTATACCACCTGTCTCGTCCGCGAAAACCACCTGCCCTTGCTCTTCCGCACCGACGACTTGTATGGCACCGGGACCAATGGCACGCAACCTGCAGATATCGATTCGGAAACAAGGGAAATACTCGGAATACATACTTACTACGAAAACCAATGGTTGGAGCGTGGACTGAACATAAAGTACATGAAGTTCCGACTGCCGCACGCAGGCAACCTTGTTGAACCGGACGTGGAGATAGAACTCGACGACTACCGTTCGTTTAAGCGCACCAAAAGGAGCGAAAAGGAGACAGCAAGATAGAATTTTATTATTAAGAGAGTGCCATTGCAAAATATGTATCAAAATAATCAGCAACAATGCAGCTTTTTATATATTCTTCCAAATACGCGGGTTGCATAATAGAGTGCCACCAATTCCTTTAAACTTTTCAATGAAAGCTGTAATCTTCTTGAATACATTTTTAGTCCTGTGGGTATCGCCATCAAGGCGAGCTTTGCCAGCCTCAACAAACTCCTTTGTTCCATTTGTAGTAAGATAAGTTCGACGTTGAATAATATGCTTTGTTTTCATAATAAAAACTATTAAAGGAAGGCTCTGATAATTCTAATAAATGGTCGCTTTAAAATATTTGCACGAAATATTTGCCATGTTATTAGAAAATTCCTATATTTGCAACTAATTATAACAACCTTGCTTTTGGCGACATCTTACTAAAAACCGTGGACTGTCGGCGGAGGCATTTTTAATACTTAAACAACATGAGAAAAGATCTTGAGATTTTCGATCTCATCGAGCAAGAGCACCAGCGCCAGTTAAAAGGCATGGAGCTGATTGCTTCGGAAAACTTCGTCAGCGACGAAGTTATGCAGGCAATGGGGTCTTACCTTACCAACAAGTACGCTGAAGGCTATCCCGGCAAGCGTTATTATGGTGGCTGTCAGGTAGTAGACGTAGTAGAGAACCTATGTATCGAGCGTGTAAAGAAGATATTTGGTGCATGCTGGGCTAACGTGCAACCACACTCTGGCGCACAGGCTAACCAAGCTGTTCTTGCTGCTGTTCTCCAACCGGGCGATACCTTTATGGGACTCGACCTTAACCATGGCGGGCACCTTTCACACGGTAGCCCAGTAAACAACTCTGGTATTCTCTACCACCCAATTGGCTATCAGCTCGACAAAGAGACGGGACGCGTAGACTACGACCACATGGAGAAACTCGCACGCGAGCACAAACCAAAGCTCATTATTGCAGGTGCATCAGCCTACAGCCGCGAGTGGGACTACGCACGCTTCCGCAAGGTTGCTGACGAAATTGGGGCTATCTTCATGGTAGACATGGCTCATCCGGCAGGTTTGATAGCCGCAGGTCTGCTCGAGAACCCTGTCAAGTACGCTCACATCGTAACAACAACTACACACAAGACCCTCCGTGGTCCTCGTGGCGGTGTGATTATGATGGGCGAAGACTTCGACAACCCATGGGGAAAGAAGACACCGAAGGGTGTCATCAAGAAGATGTCTCAACTTCTCGACTCTGCTGTGTTCCCTGGAAACCAAGGCGGTCCGTTAGAGCACGTTATTGCTGCCAAGGCTGTTGCCTTCGGCGAAATTCTACTACCAAGCTGGAAACAGTACGCTACACAAGTAAAAGAAAACGCTGCTGTACTTGCCGACGAACTCGTAAAGCGTGGTTACGGCATCGTTTCCGGTGGTACCGACAACCATTCAATGTTGCTTGACCTCCGCACGAAGTTCCCTGAACTCACCGGTAAGGTTGCAGAGAATGCTCTTGTTGCAGCTGACATTACAGTGAACAAGAACATGGTACCATTCGATACACGCTCTGCATTCCAGACGTCAGGTATCCGTCTTGGTACCGCTGCCATGACTACTCGTGGAGCCAAAACCGACCTTATGGTGCTCGTTGCCGAGCTTATCGACAAGGTTCTTTCTGCACCGGAAGACGAAAAAGTCATTGCAGAAGTTCGCGAGAAAGTAAACGCAACAATGAAAGATTATCCATTGTTCGCATACTAATCAAGAACAAAACAAAATTTCTCATAGCTAAAAAGACTCCCTCCGCAGTATTACCGCAGGGGGAGTTCTTGCTTTATTTATTAACACACCGATTTTGCATTTTCTCACATCCCTCATATCATTATCATTAGGATTTGTCTGAATATGAGGAACCATAAAGCAGTGGTGTATTCTCCCCATAGTATAGGCATGCTTCTGTATGTTTCCAACACCCTAACCAATTAATTTTGTTTGTATATGATTTGTATATGAGGTTACGCTCAAACGCACCCTCGTCTTGTGGAGTGTTTGCAGACATATATAATAATAAGGTGGTAGCTGCATTGCAGATTGTTTGCAACTGTTTTTACAACCATCACGCTACGAGGGCTTTATGGAACATGAATCATGCTGGATGCAGTTTACTACCTTTCTCTTATAATTCTGCTTTTGTGCACATAGCCAGTCTTGCCGTCGTTTGTAGAAACCTTCCACCACTCACCGTCCGCCTCTAAAACACGAACCGGAGTGTCGGAAGGAATGCGTCCGATTATCCGTGCCGATGTGCCGCCCTTTTCCCGCAGGTTGCAATAACCATCAGAATCGTATATAAAGTGAGACGCAACCTTATTGTTGAGTCCATTAGCAGTTTCTGTCTCCTGTACAGAATGAATAGAGGCTACAAGTTCTTCCAGCCTATTGTTATCATAAAAATTGTGCTTTTTAAGTCGGCTTTCTATATCTGGAAACTGACGAAGAAAATACTCAAGATATTCGAAGGCCTTGCTGCCACGAGGTTCAAGAATAGCTGCCCGGTTCTTGTCGTCGTAGTCCATCATGAGCGTAACCAAGTAAGCCAAACATTGGTCTTTCACGTTCACATCGTATTCCAACACATCAAACGTCCAAGAAAACGATGTAACAATTCCTTCAAAGTCTTTAAAATCGTCTCGGTTATTGGCACATTGTTCGTATATCTGTTTTATAAGCCGTTTCCTAATGCCCCGTTTCTTGTTATTATAAAATAATATCGATATGACAGATGGAGCGTCGAAATAGCTAGACAGTCGTGCATTTCTCACGGCTATCTCCATGAGGTCTGGATTACCCTCATAGTCGAACTTGAAAACCACTTCAGTTGCATCGCCTGAGTTTTCTTTAAAGTATGGCAGAACTGTAGAATCGTTGTTGAACAGCAATTTGTTATATGCTGCAATTCTTTTACCTGCACCCGACTCGTTGTCGTAGAGGTATCTTCTTGCGTCTTCTTTGGTTACGTTTTTCTCAATCCATGGTTGGTAGAACAAATCTTCTACGGCTGGGTAGATAAATCTACCAAATTCGTTAATCGTATATTCAGTATCTATCGAATTAATTGGGTTTGCTGTCGTTTTTGGAACTGCAGGCAAATACAGTCCGAACAAATATAAACATTTGTCGCGGAAAGACTGTTGCGATGGTTCTTTATAGCCATTCTCTTTCAGAAATGTCCTAATCGTCTCGGTTTGCCATTTGTCTCGGTCGAAAGTCTTCTTGTTATTAATCTTTCTAACTGTCTTTATGTTGCAACAAGTCCAACTATATGAGCCATTGCAAACAAAAAGTAAGCAGAGTATTAACAGTGAGTAAAATCGATTGTTCATACGCAATTTTTTGTTAAAGTTCCTACATATATTTTAATCAAAGTCGTTTCTGCATTTATGAAGAAAATTATTTTCCAACATCATAAACAAACAAATTACATTTCCCAATCCAATTCATTATGAAGTCATCAATGACAGAGGAAAGACGTGGCATGCCCAGTCACAATTCAATATTCCTTTAAAACATACACATACCATAAACAACTCTTTTTTGGTGGTCAATTAGCATTTGTTCAGCAAAAAGCCCAAAAGTTTTGTAAGTTGTTCCAAATTGTAGTGCAAAGTTACTATATTTCTTCGGAATATGCAACTATTTGCTCATTTATTTTGTAATCAGATACAGTTATATAGGAGTGGCATTTATTACAATCACCCTTTTTCCAAAGTATCTCCACCTCTTTTCTACTGAAGCATTTATTTCCTTTTGGGAAGAATTGTATGGGACTTTTTCAAATTTATTTTAAGAAAGACTGATAATTTCTTAATTACCACTGCGCTGCGTGGGATACGAAGAGAAAACTCAAAGTCATGACTATACTAACGACGGGAACGAAAGCCATTAATTGCTCTTGGTCATTCGCTTTGACAAATAAGACAGAGTACCACTATGTCTGCGATTGTAACATTAAAATAGAAAAAATTTATGCATAAAAAAAAGCGATGACCCTCTCAGGCGACCGCTTCATAAACCTTTAATAGGTATTAGTGGATTTAAGGTAAAAAAGATTGTTTTCAGGATAACGATGGCAAAGTTATGTAAATAATTCTGTTGCTCCAAATGTTTTTGCTGTTTTTTTATTGTTTTTTCATTGTGCACGCCAACACAAACAAACATTCTTATAAAATCTAAGTCATGTCAAAGTTTAATTAAAGAAATACAACAACATCATATAGGTACAATCTAAATAAACCGTTTCCTTATTGTGTTTAGATCATTTGTAAGAATTATTAGATTTCCCAGTCTGTTTCTTTGACATCAAAATTATTTATATTACCTTTGTCAGGTCTAAATGCAGACCTATATAAATCGATTTCTAACCGTCTTGCCTTGTATCTTATGATGCAAAACACTCCATAACGAGATTACGACGGGTGGGGTATAATTCGAACAAAAGGACACCATTGCACCATGTCTCTTTCCGAAGAGCGATTTAAAAGTACTGTCCAAAGACAACCAACCCTAAACATTAATTATTAAACAACAAGTTAAAATGAGAAGAATCTACTTACTGATGTTTGCCCTGATGCTATGTTTTAGTATGGCAAATGCACAAGTTATCGAAGGTACGGTGCTGAAATCGTGGGACGGAGCCAGTGGTTCCATCGAGATTCCAGCCAATGTTACCGAGATAGCAGCGAACTGTTTCTACACGCCGGCCGAGGAAGACCCCGACACTTGGGAGGTTATTGCCGAGGAAAAGAGTAACACCAACATTACAAGCGTTAAGCTGAACAATGTCAAGAAGATTGGCAAGAACGCATTCAGAGGCTGTTCCAACATCGAAACAATCGATGCTCCAAATGTTGAAACTATCGAAGAAGGTGCATTCTATGGGTTAGAGAAATTGACAATACTCAGTCTTCCAAGTATAAAGGAACTCGGTATGAACGCCTTCGAAGGCTGCAATCAAATCGCAAAAATCGCCTTGGGAAGTGGTCTTGCAAAGATGTTTGGCAACACTTTCAAAGGCTGTAAGGCGGTGTCAGACATCTCTGTGGCTGCTGGCGGCACATACAAAGCCGCACAGAACGCAATCGTCAGCCCAGACAAAACACTGGTCTATCTTGCTGGAAAGGCAAAGGAGATAAAGCTGACAGCCGACGAATGCACTGCCATCGGCGACGATGCACTGTACAACAATACCAATGTAACGAAGATAGACCTGCCCGGTGTGAAGACCATTGGCAAGAACAGCTTCACGGGTTGCAGTGCTTTGTCGGAACTGTTGGTGCCCAATCTTGTGAGCGTAGCTACCGATAGCTACATTACATGGAGCGGTGTGGCATCGCTGACAGTGGTTGATATTCACCTAAGTAAGGACTTCGTGTCGTTCGGAGCCACCGAATTTGCCGACAAAACCTCTACTACCATCTATGTTGCCGACGAGAATGTAAAGGCAAAACTCCAGAAAAAGTTCAGCAAATGTAAGATTGTAATTGGCGAACCACAGTCTGTCAAGAACTACAAAGTAACCTATTATATTACGAACATAGAGGTTGCAGGAAAGAAATCAGGCGAAATAGAGGCCTGGACCAATGGCGCACGCAACTTTGAAACAGGGACGGAGATACCCGATGGCAATGCCGTTTCGGTGATGGTAACACCCTATGGCGGCTACAAAATAGACAAGTGGGAGGTGAACGGCAAGCCTGCTGCAACCGAAAACATTCGTCCATCATCGTCCATCAATGGCGAAATATGGTTTGTCAACCACATCACCGAGGCTTTGAACATAGCCGTTACGCTGAAGGCAGAAGAGGAAGGAGACCTTATTTTCTTTAAAAGTAAGGAGCCAGACTTTGGCAATGTAACCTGCACGGTGGTGGAGACGGGCAAGCAGATAAAGACTGCCGAAAAGGTAAAGAAGGGTGCCAAGCTCCACTTCGAGGCATTCCCGAACACAGGCTACCACGTTACGCAGTGGTATAAGCTTGGTAAAGAAACCGTTACAGACGAAAATGGAAACAAGAAAACCGTTGAAAAGTATCTTCCTATCCCTGGTTACGACAACGCTACAGTGTACGAATGCAACGCAGAAGATGCCTTGGACATACTCGTAGACTTCGATCGCGAACAGGGAAAACATATTGTCAGCTTCAAGTCTCTGAACGAAAAGACAGGCGAACTCACGGCTTCGGTAGATGGAAACAATATTTCTACGGGGGCAGTAGTAGCCCATGGCGCAACCGTAGTGTTTACAGCGCACCCCAAAGAGGGCTATGTTGTAGACAGCTGGCTGCTCAACGAAGAAGAAGTGAAAGGCGAAAAGGGTCTGACCTACACCATTTCCGACCTGAAAGAAGACGTTACTGTATGGTTGGTTTGCAGTGAAAAGTCGGAAGAACCCGAGCATAAGGCAGAGATAAAAGACGGGCATCTCATCTCGTGGAAGCCAAAAGGCAAGGCAGTTACCCCCGAAGGAGTGCAGTATATAGACAACAATGCGTTGCAAGCCGCCACAGAACTCGAGTCGTTCCACATCACGAAAGACGTCAAGAGCATAGGCGAACTGGTGTTCTTGTTCTGTACTCAGCTCACAGAAATAACGGTAGACCCTGACAACAAGTACTTTACTTCGGTAGACGGCGTATTGTACAGCAAAGACAAAACACGCCTGATGGCTTATCCTCCGGGACGTTCAGGTGCGTCATACGAGATTATTCAGAGTGCAACAAGCATCAAGCCGGGCGCATTTGCATTGGTTCCGTCGCTTCTTGGCGTTACTGTGGCAAAGGGAAACACGGCTCTGCGTGCCAGCAAAGGTGCTCTCTACACACGCAACATGCTCACTTTGCTCTATCAGCCCACCATTCCGCAGACTGCACCAGGTACTGATAAGCTTGCATTGAACGAGGGATTGGAAACCATTGCACGCTATGCTTTGGCCTACAACCATACGGTTACCGAGATAACGCTGCCGGGTTCGCTGAAGACTATCGAGGCCAATGCGCTTTCAAACAATCCTAACTTGAATGGCATAAAGTGGGAAGAGGGCGTTGAACCCGAGCTTGAAGCCATTGGCGATTCGGCTTTCTACCACGACGGACAGTTTGCAAAACTGCAACATATCCCCTCTTTGAAAACGCTTGGAGCAGGTGTTTTCATTAAGAACGCCAACCTTTTGGAAGTCCATATACCTGCCAATTGCACCATAGGAGACAAGGCATTCTTCGAATGTCTGGCTCTCCAGAACGTCTATTCGTACGGAATGACTCCGCCAGTGATAGCCGATGACGCTTTCAAGTCAATCTACTATCTCGACGAAGCAGTACTGCACGTGGATAAGAATGCGGTGGAAGCCTACAAGAAAGCCGATGGCTGGCGCCACTTCAAGCACTACGAGACGGGCACAGTTACTGCCATTGGCTCGGCAAGGGCAGGCGCAGGCAGTGCAATTCGTGTGGTAGGGCAGAGCAACGGCTACACCGTTGAAGGACTGAATGCCGGACAACGCTACACGCTCTGCACCGTTTCAGGCACACAGATAGCAGCAGGCACAGCCAACGGCAGCAGTCTGTTTGTCCCCGTTCAGCGCGGACAGATTTACATTCTGAATATTGCAGGCGTCAGAACCTACAAATTATTTTAATACAGACAACCCAAACGCGCCTTAGAACAACGCAGTATAGACAACGATACAGTGCAAACCAAGGCACATTCCCCATGCAGGCAGGAACGCTAACCATTACGTTCCTGCCTTTTTATTGATACGTGCAAACGCTGAAAGCCAGTATTGGAGATACTTCAAGCATCTGTCAAGACCAACAACTGAAGATTGCTTAAGCTGATTTTCAAGTAACAATTTGTTTCAAAAATCACGATTTCTTAGCATTATTTACTTTTGTTATTGGTAAACCCGTCCTATGCGCACATTTTTGAGAATAGAGCTACAAGCCTCTTGTGATTAGTTTTATAAACAGGAATGATTGCCAAGACAACACGAAACCTATCGTTTTGCTTACGAAAACCTATGTTTTTGCATTGTAAAAGAGCCTATTTTATAAAGCAGAACAACAAGTATTGCAATATGTTGATTATAAGGTACTTATATAATTACAATATTTAGAGAAAATATTTACACCTTTATTTATAACTCGAATCCTATATTTTGAAATATAATGCGAGTTATGATAAATAGGTAGTTTGACGCCTCTCATTTTTAATATAACGAAAGAATTATAAAAATTACACTTATCGTACCAATGAACGTACAGAAAATATAACACGTATTGTTTTTACGATAGCCCATCATGACCACATTCCAAAAAAACTGTAGTCTTGATAATCTACGTGCGTTGTGCCAAGTAAGTATCTTTCCGGTTTTAACATGCTGCATAAAATCTTGTGATAAAGTTTCATTGTGCAATGCTTCCTCTCTCGTATTTCCCCTTTAAAGACCATTGTTATCCGACTGTAATTTAATGAAGATCAAGTCCATAAACAAAAATGGAACCTTACAGTGTGTAACGATGCGGCAACTGTGTAAAGCTCCATTGATGGTAATTAACATTGTGCAGGTATATATTTAAAGTTTCGGATAGAAAGTATCAATATTCAAAATTAGATTAATTTACACAATATAGCCGCTATCGTCCACTTCAACTCCCTCTTCCCCACGTTTCACTTCGCCTTCGTATGTAACGAAATAGAAACCTTTACGCGGTGTCCATTCCATGCAGAAGAGTTCTGAAGGAGATTCAAAGCCATTGTGGACTATGTTGCTCAGCACCCAGGTTTTGGAACGATTGCATTGGTCCAAGGTGCTTTCTATAATGGCTCCATTATTTACTAACAGGAACGATGGCGCTGTATGATTCGGCGGAAGAACTGTTACGGCTCCATTGGTTTCGAAAATAACATCTTCGGCATCGAACATAGAGAAGATTCCTTTCTGCCGCAAGAGCAGGCGGAATTGTTCCATTTCAAGACTATTACGCTTAAAATTCTTAAAATTAATAGCTCCATCTTTTACGAGAAACACGCTTTCACCTTTTATAAAATGACGCAGACGAGCCGAACGCATAGCAAACCGAATGAGCATATTGAACAGCGTCCACACCGTCAAGGCGAAAAGAATATGCCACATAGACATATCGGGATTGTATAAAACGCCACCGACTAAAGCACCAATAACAAAAGCACTTACGGTATCGAGCGGAGTAATTTGAGCCATTTGGGCTTTTCCTGCAATGCGCAGAAATACTAATATGCCAATCATACCTGTAATAAGCTTCAGGGCAATGGCAATGTAAGGTTGTAATAAATCCATTATACTTATCTTTTTATTATTCCAGGGACAAATTTACATATAAAAAAAATAACAGCCCTATTTCTGTCTTACATTCTTAATATTTTTCTATTCCCAGACTAACTTGAGAAAGAAAAACATGTTGGTTGGAACTGGGGGAAGCAACTGTGCAACTTGCAAAAAAGCCAGTCGAATGCTTTGCATAAATTAGATATCTGCCATTCTCGTTTCAGATATCTGGCACAATGGAATTAGATATCTAATTTTACAATGTCTATCGAATGGCTATTCCATACGGTTTGCATGACTGCCTTCGATGGACTTACAGTAATGAGCAAATGGTGGGTGGAAATGGGATTGGTCAGCACACAGAATTGGCTGGTTGGCAAGTACTTTATAAGCGAAAAACTTCCCCCATGCCTTCGTTTATAAAAAATTTAACACAAAAACGTTATGTATGAAAAAAGGTCTGTTGGGGGAAGTATATAGAATGACAGATGAGCGTCTTAAGTGTCCATTTCGACTTAAAAGTCAGGATCGCTGCCTGGTGGTGGCAACGGGTCGTCGTTCATTCGGCTGGCTATGATTTCTCCACCAAACTCGTCAGGCATGGCTGGAGGCAGAATGTCGTTGTCGTCTGGATTGGAAAAACGTGTGTATTCGCCACGGAACGAGAGCAATACGTCGTCGGTAGCGCCTTTGCGGTGCTTGGCTATGATGATTTGTGCCTTGCCGTGCAAATCGTTTCCTTTTTCGTCCTGAAATATTCGGTAGTATTCCGGTCGATGCACAAAGAGCACCAAGTCGGCATCTTGCTCAATGGCTCCCGATTCGCGCAGGTCGCTCAGTTGCGGGCGTTTGCCCTCTATGCCATCGCGCTGCTCCACCGTACGGTTCAGCTGAGAGAGAGCCAGCACTGGTATGTTCAGTTCTTTCGCCAGTCCTTTTAGCGAACGGCTAATGGTAGACACCTCTTCCTGTCGGCTGTTGAAGCGCATTCCGTTGGCATTCATCAGCTGCAGATAGTCTACCATGAGCACTTTTATGCCATGTTCGCGAACCAAGCGGCGGGCTTTGGTGCGAAGCTCAAAAACCGACAGTCCTGGTGTGTCGTCTACATAGATGGGCGCGCCGTCCATCTTGCGCAGGTTGTTGTCGAACCGTTCCCAATCGGAGGGGTCCAACTGTCCGCTCAGAATCTTGCTGCCCGATATGGAACAGACGTTAGACAGCAAGCGGTTTACCAACTGTACGTTGTTCATTTCGAGCGAGAAGAAGGCTACTGGTATGCGATTGTCTATTGCAATGTTCTTGGCAAGGCTGAGGGCAAACGAAGTCTTACCCATCGCAGGACGCCCCGCGATAATAACAAGGTCGGACGGTTGCCAGCCCGCAGTAATCTTGTCCAACTTGGTGAAACCAGTCGATATCCCCGTCAAGCCGCCATTCTCCTGGTTATTGGCTGCTTTGAGCAATAGTTCGTGTGCTTGCTTTACAATGGGGTCTATCTGTGTGTACTCTTGCGCCATGTTCTTTTGCGAGAGTTCGAACAGGCTGCCTTCTGCCTTTTGCATGAGTTCGTCTACGTCGACGGTTTCGTCGAAAGCTGATGTCTCTATCATGGAAGCGAACTGTATGAGCTGGCGGGCGAGGAATTTCTGGGCTAATATTCTGCCATGATATTCTATGTGTGCCGATGATGCCACGTGCGAGCTCAGCTCTACTATATAGGCTGGTCCGCCCACTTCTTCCAAGTCTCCGCTGCGTTTCAACTCTTCTGCCACCGTCATAATGTCGACGGGTTTCTCGTGGAGGTTCAACGATTGTATGGCACCATATATTTTCTGGTGGCGCGGGTCGTAAAAAGTTTCCGGACGAATTAGCTCCGACACCACCGTAAAGGCGTCGCTGTCAATCATCAAAGCACCGAGCACAACCTTCTCTATGTCTAACGCCTGGGGTTGTAAATGTCCAAACGATGTATCGATAGGTGCAACATTACGTTTGCGGGTGCTTTTTGCGCTATTACTTTTCTTTTCTGCCATAACAGCGACAAAAGTAATGAAAAATCTGCAAACTATCGCAACTTTATCCATAATCATTTTCTATCTTTGCAAAAGGTTACTGCCCCAAGAAGCACAAAACCTTAAAAAATTGCAGAACGGCGAAGCACTGCAGATTGTCCATGTGGCGAATCGCTTTTATGAATGAAACATAAACGGAAAAAAGAATGATAGTATATCCGAACTGTAAAATAAACTTGGGATTGAAGGTCGTGCGTAAACGCCCTGACGGGTATCACGACCTTGAAACCGTGTTCTACCCTATTCCACTTTGCGACAAGCTCGAAGCCGTAGTGGGCAGCGGGACCGAAGGCACGTGTTCGCTCGCCATAAGCGGAAACCCTGTCGATGGGGAACTGTCCGACAACTTGATAGTAAAGGCGTATCGCATGCTGTCTGCCGACCATCTGTTGCCCCACATAGATTTCAATTTAGAGAAACACATTCCATCGCAAGCAGGACTTGGCGGAGGCTCTTCTGATGCAACTTACACGCTCCGATTGCTCAACGGACTGTGCAAGTTGCATCTCGATTCAGCCACGTTGCATCGCTATGCTGCCAGATTGGGTGCCGACTGCGCCTTCTTTGTTGCTTCAATACCATCTTTTGCCACCGGAATAGGTGATGTGCTCGAACTAATGCACACCGAATGTACACATCTGCACGGACTACACTTATTAATAGTAAAGCCTTCCATAGCCATTTCTACCGCACAAGCGTTTGCATTCGTAAAGCCACAGCCAGCTGTAATAAAATGCAGGGACATAGTGGCACAACCTGTTGGCAGCGAGTGGCGCAAAAATCTTACGAACGATTTCGAGGTATCGGCATTCAAACTGTATCCGGAATTGCACGCCATAAAAGAAAAACTTTACAGTATGGGGGCGCGCTATGCACAAATGTCGGGCAGCGGAAGTGCCTTCTTTGGGATTTTTGAAACGTCCCCTACCCTAACACCAGAAACCTTCGGTGGAATGTTCACGTATCTCTGCAAATTGTAAAAGTTCCTGCTTTGGCAAATAATAACTGCATAAATACTTATAAATGCTTGATATATATCATTTAATCACACTGTAACTGAAAATATGCAGGGCAATATTTGGAAGTATCAGAAATACTTTCTTTCTTTGCAAAAAGAATAAACGAGATAGTTTAGATTAGATTTAGAATATCGATTGTTTAGGTTATAAAGATTAGTTGTTTAAGTTAAAGAAAGTATTTAGGCTCAGTAGGAATTTTAAGGTAAGAGATTTGTTAAGACAGGATACAACATTTTGAGACGAGATTCTGGTTAGACACCGTGAGATGTCAGCCACAATCAAACTCAATGAAAAGATTTTTTAGTTTTAAGTTATGAGCACGGTCTTGACCGTGCTTTTATTTTGCACTATAAAGTAGTGGCGTGGTGGAATTTCGGTGGTAACAGTTCGTGTCATTGCATTGCGTTTCTTCTCTTTGAACAGTAACGTATTACGACCGCTGTTCTACACAAAACTCGAAAAAAAACTTAATTTGAAAGAATATGTCAGCATTTTCTTTGTCAGTTTAGAATATTTTTGTAATTTTGCAACCTGTTTGGAATAGGTATCAATTAACGAATTACAAAACTACAGATAGAAATGTCTAAGATTTGTCAAATCACAGGTAAGAAGGCACAGATAGGTTGTAATGTGTCCCACTCAAAGCATCGCACGAAACGCAGCTTTGACGTAAACCTCTTTAGAAAAAAGTTCTTCTACGTAGAAGAGAACTGCTGGATATCGTTGAAGATTAGTGCTGCTGGTCTTCGCACAATTAACAAGTTAGGCTTAGACCGTGCGTTGAAGCAAGCTGTGTCCAAAGGTTATGTAGACTGGAAGGACATTAAAGTTATAGGAGACTAATATCATGGCAAAGAAAGCTAAAGGAAACAGAGTTCAGGTTATCTTGGAATGTACTGAAATGAAGAGTAGCGGTCTGCCTGGTACAAGCCGTTATATAACAACAAAGAATCGTAAAAATACTGCTGAGCGTTTGGAGCTTAAGAAGTATAATCCGATTCTTAAGAAGATGACTCTTCACAAGGAGATTAAGTAAGCACGTAAATTAATAGTTAGATTATATTAGACTATGGCAAAGAAAGCGGTCGCTACCCTCCATGAAGGCTCAACGGATGGTCGCGCATATACAAAAGTAATAAAGATGGTGAAGAGTCCTAAGACTGGCGCATATATTTTCGATGAGAGAATGGTGCCAAACGAAGATGTAAAGGACTTCTTTAAGAACTAATTGGTCATATTTTTTTAAGTTATGAAAGGGAAATGCAATGTATTGCTTTTCCCTTTTTCTTTTGCGGCTCATCTATAGAAACTAAAATACATAGAACACCTATACCTCCGATAACTCTTAGGAATACTATAGCGCCTATAAACACCGAAACTCCCCAGAACTCTTATCCAAACAACAAGCGTAATGCCTCATCAACTTTAGCAACAGAATGTGTTGCAATTTTAAAACGACCTTTTAGTCCTTGTGCATTGTTCTTTGGGATAATGATATTACTAAATCCTAACTTCTCGGCTTCGGCTATGCGTTGTTCAATACGGTTAACCGGGCGGACTTCGCCACTCAATCCAACCTCTCCAGCCATACACCACCCCGCTTCGATAGGTGTATCCACATTCGACGACAACACTGCAGCAATCACACTCAAATCCATAGCCATATCTGTAATGCGCAGACCACCGGCAATATTCAGAAACACGTCTTTTTGCATCAGCTTAAATCCTACACGCTTTTCGAGTACGGCAAGCAACATATTCAGCCGACGCTGATCGAACCCCGTCGCCGAACGCTGTGGAGTGCCATAGGCTGCCGACGAAACAAGCGCCTGAGTCTCTACAAGGAAAGGGCGCACCCCTTCGATAGCACTTGATATGGCTACACCCGACAAATCACCAGGAGTATCGGTAAGCAACAACTCCGAAGGGTTGCTAACCGGTCGCAACCCATCTTGGCGCATCTCGTATATCCCTAATTCGGAAGTAGAGCCAAAGCGGTTCTTTATACTACGCAGAATACGATACATATAGTGCTGGTCTCCCTCGAATTGCAGCACTGTGTCTACAATATGTTCCAACACTTTCGGCCCTGCAATAGAGCCTTCCTTGTTAATATGCCCGATAAGAATGACGGGAATATCGCTCGATTTCGCCAATTGCAACAATGCAGCAGCACTTTCCCGTATCTGGGAAATACTCCCTGCACTACTCGCAACCGTTTCCGTGGCAACCGTTTGTATAGAATCTATTACCAGAAGTTCAGGCTTAACTTCTTTAATGCTGTTGAATATCTTCTCTATTGATGTTTCAGACAATATCACAATGTTTTCTGGAATAGTATCTGAAATGCGCAAAGCTCTCATTTTTATCTGCTGTGGACTCTCTTCTCCGCTTACATAGAGCACTCTGCGGTCGGAAGACAACAGCGTCTGAAGCGTTAAAGTACTCTTCCCTATCCCGGGTTCGCCACCTATCAACACCATGCTTCCCACAACGAGTCCTCCCCCAAGCACACGATTCAGTTCGCTGTCTTTCATATCAACACGAATCTCCTCGGTCGAAGAAACTTCTCTAAGTGCTTGTGGCACATTCTGTTTCATGGCACCAAATGTATGAGAGACAAGTGTCTTCGCACTGCTCACGCCCACATCTGGAGCTATCCTGATTTGCTTGAATGTGTTCCACTGTCCACAATTAGGACATCTCCCTATCCACTTCGCGCTTTCCTGTCCACAGTTGTCGCAGACGTATGCTATTTTGTCTTTTGCCATAATTATAGCACAAAAGTAGCATTTTCTTTCGTTATTACAAAATTATTAATTACTTTTGCAACATAAGATTATGTGTAGAATAAAGTATTTATTGCTTCTCGCAGCTCTTGTCATCATGGGCTGTCAGGTATCCGAACAAGACGATTCGCTTATTGAGAAGCGCAAGAACAAAGTGGAAGAGGTGGCATACCAGCGAGCTTTTAAGGTTGGTGTTATGCCAACTATGGACTGTCTGCCTATTTTCCTGCTCAAGGACAGTGTACTTTACAATCCCGACGACATTGATATCCGACTAAGAGAATATACCTCTCAGCGCGATTGCGACACTGCAATGATAAATGGCAGAGTACAGGCTTCAGTAACAGATTTGGTTCAGGCTGAATATCTAAAGGAAGAGAAGCATGCCGTACTCGACTATATGACTGAAACAAATGCAACGTGGCAACTTATGGCAACGCCAACCTCTGGTATCAGGAAGATCGAAGACTTAGGCGACAAGGTCATAGGACTGGCTTCCAACTCTGTTACCCAATATCTCACAATACAAGTTCTCTGTAGCCACCCGATTAAGAACCGAACCTACGGCTCGCAAATAAACGATATCTTCATTCGCATGCAAATGTTACGCAACAGTCAGTTAGATGCCATCTGGACAAGCGAACCACAGACCACACAGGCTAAAATATTAGGCAATAAAGAGATATACAATTCTACAAAAGAAGACTTCACTCCTGGAGCCATTGTCTTTGTAAATGCACCCAAAATAGCGAAACGAAAAGCTTTTGAAGACGCTTACAACAAAGCAGTAGACATGATAAATCGTCATCCGCTGCAATACTTTGCACCATTAATAAAGAAATACATGCGGGTAGACGACAAGGTAATCTCTGCCTTGCCTAAAATGCTATATAAGCAGGTTACGCAACCTCGCCAAAGAGATATTGTAAAGGCACAAAATGCGATAATGTAATTGGCTTCGAATGTAGCCCTACCTATCTACTTCAAGCTAAGAAATAGTACAACCTATTGTAACACAGCAAAATGGGTGTAGTAAGATACAGAGAGAGAATATTTTTATAAATCGGAATAAAAACTATACAACAAACCAAAAGAGACGAGTTTTAGAAATTGAAACAACGAGTATTGCGATATAAAGACATTTAACTTAGCGGCATAAAGAATATAAATATTGAACACAGAAACGAATATAAACAGTGCTTTAGAACTATTGAGCACCAGACAATTAGACAAAGCCATCAAGGTGTTGCAACCCATATACGATGGCAAGCCCTCGTTAGTGGACTACAATGAGTATATGGCTATTGTCAACGACTACCACTTGATGTGCGAGTATATGCTGCGAGGTGTAAAAGACCCTGCCCGAGAAAAGCTTTATGTCTCGCTTATGGAACGACTCTATCGAGTATCAGCTAACCTGCTGTTAAGCTGGAGGTGCAAGAACAAGCCTACTTTCATAGATGCTTTCAGTACTTCCGACCATCTCAACCTTAGTCATAATTTCGTGCGTACTGTCTTGGAGAGCTTTGTTTCTGATGTCGCAATGCTCTCGTTGGCCTCTGGGAACGAACGAAATGCCAAAGAAACAGAACTTTACAAGCGACATCAAACTTTCGTAGAACGACTTTTCTGTGCACTTCTCGTGTCAAGCCAGTGGTCGGAAAGCGATGCAACGTTCTATATCAGTCTTCTAACCTCGCCTACCATCGATGCATCAGACCAGATGCTTATCGTCAGTGCAATCACCCTTTCTACGATGTCTATCTACGATGTGAAGAAATTCTATACACTCGTAGAGGTCTATCGGCACGCTCACGACACAAAAGTCCGTCAGCGTTCATTGGTCGGCTGTGTGCTGTCGCTCACCAACAACCAGCTCTTCAAAAAGGAACAAAGAACACTTGTGAACAGTTTCATAACAACAAAAGAGGCTAAACGTGAGCTTTTGAACTTGCAGAAGCAGATGTTCAACTGTATGGAAGCAGATCGCGATAACGACAAAATACAACGCGACATTATGCCAAACATCATAAAGAACTCCGATCTGCATTTCGATAGATTTGGCATAAGCGAAAAAGAAAGTAATCCATTGGAGAACATTTTGCACCCCGATGCCGACGAACAGAAGATGGAGAAGATGGAAGAGAGCATTCAGAAGATGATGAAAATGCAGCAGCAGGGATCCGACATATATTTCGGAGGTTTCAGCAAGATGAAACGCTTCCCCTTCTTCGACCACATTGCCAATTGGTTCATGCCTTTCAGTGCACACCACCCAGGCTTGGAAGAGGTGGCACAAAAGCTTGGCGATGGCTCGCTGCTCGACCGATTGGCTGGACAGGACCCTTTCTGCGAATCGGACAAATATTCGCTTGCCCTCACCATTGCACAGATAGTCAACCAGCTGCCACCTAATATCTTGGAACTTATTAAGTCGGGCGAAGGCATCGGGCTGCCTGACATGCAACCCATAGACTACTCGCCTGCTTTTGTACGTCGTATGTACATACAGGATTTGTATCGCTTTTTCGAGGTGAAGATGGCATTCAATAAGGACATTCCCAACCCTTTCAAAGCCGACGGCGACTATAAGGCATTCTTCATGTTGCACGATTTGTTTGTAAAAGACTTCTATGTCGATGCAAAAGAATCGTTGGCAATGTTCCTGTACAAGCACAAAAGAGAGGCTGATATAGAGAAACTCACTGGAACTTATCAAAGCGATTCGGCAATGTACCGTATGTTTAGAGGTATAGAAGCTGTCAGAAAGGGGAACGAGGGCGAAGCATTAGAACACTTTGCAGTAGCCGTTGGGTTAGAGCCAGACAATGTTTTGCTGCTCCGAACAGTTGGGGCAGTTGTTTTACGCCGTAGAGGTTATGGCATTGCCATCATCTGTTACAACAAGTTGTGCGAACTGCTCCCCGACGTTAAAGCCTACGCCATCAACCAATGTCTTTGTTTAGCAGCCACTGGCGATACCAAGACGGCTGTGAACAAGGCGTATGAGCTTAATTTGAATAACGAATCCGACAACCAGGTAAAACGTCTTTTAGCGTGGGTACTTATTTGTAATGGCAATGCCGAAAAGGCACTAAACATCTACGATGAACTTATGGCTACCGACAAACAGCCCGACGATGCACTCAATATAGCATACGCACAGTGGATAAATGGCAACCCAGGCGAAGCCAAGAATAGTTTCACAGAATGGCTAATCAACCACCCCGGGGCCAATTTGGAGCACGAATTTAAGAATGATGACTACGTTTTCAATCTCAACGGTATTACAGACGTAGACCGAGCACTTATGTTGAGTGCCATCAACATGTAATTTCCGCCAGGCAAAAAGCAACAACTTTTTTCTATGTATTGCCCTACATTACACCTTATTATGTATAAGGCAGAAATCATACCATCATACGTACACTAAAAATTAGATATCAGTCACGCTTGTTTCAGATATCACTCACGTTCGTTTTAGATATCAGTCATGCTCGTTTTAGATATCTAATTTTTTATTCTGTTCATTCACATTGCCTTTTTTAATCGATTGTTTCAAAATCTATACCTACCCTGTTTCTTTCATTCGGATATGAATTTCCACAACATCTATATTTTCAATTTGTATAATAAAACGTAATTTTTTTTGTCAGATACTCTTTTATTCCTATCTTTGTAGACAAATTGATTGAGCTTCTCTATATGCTGAATAAATAGTGTTAAGTTCACTTAAACAGTGGTGTGGCAAGAGAGTGCACTCTGCGAAGAATTAGAAAATAACAACAAACTCGACTATAGATACATGTTAAAACAACTCATACAACTACAAATAGTAAAGAAACGGCGCAACTTTAAATGGAAGAATCTCTTCCTTGCTACATATTTCTACATGCTCATAGCCTTGATAATCGTATCCACCTTTGCAGAGATGGACAGCAGAATATGGAAAACATTTGTACAGTTAGATTGGAAAAACATTGTCCCCATAGTAGCTTCCATGATGCTCTTGCCCGATATTCTCTCGAAACTTATATTCAAGACGGACTCCGCCATTATGGACGCATACATAAAGTCTCGTCCTATTAGTAAACGGACGTGGATATATTTTATAAGCATAACCAACCTGTTCAACTTCTGGACGCTGGCATGGGCACTGCCGTTAAGCATTGGCTGTTTCTTCGTAATGCCTTTCGGCACAGCGTTCGTGTCTGCTCTGCTGCTGCTCTCCGTGTCTTATATCAACAGTTTAGCCGTTGTTGCCCTCAGAACCTCGCAGGGCTGGGAATGGAAATGGGCAACCATTGTGGGCTGGCTCATGTGGTGGTCGCTGACATTTGTACACGGTCTAAACCTCTTCGGCATGTCGTGGGGCATACACATCACCTTGTTTTTTGTCTTAACCGTGATAGGTATTACAACTGGAATATACTATTTGCAATGCCTAAATAGCTACGACGAAAGCAAGCGGAAGCAAGAAACCATAAACAAATCGCACCGCTCGGCTTTCTTTATAGAGATGCGTCCTTTCCTTAGAGGCAAGCGATTGCGCCTTATTCTGATATTCCCCGTACTGCTTGTTGCGCAAGCTTTCTGGTCTGCCTCTATGGGACCGGACGACGGAGACGCTTCCGGCAGCAACTTACTGCTGCCTCTTGCCATTATCGCACCGTCGGTAATGGTGCTGCAACTTACGTTTGCATTGGAAGGAAACTACTTCGACGGACTGTGGACGCGCCCCGTAAGCATTGCGCATCTGCTGTTCCGGAAGTACTATACAGCCATTCCGCTTACCATAGGCAGCTTCTTGTTGCTGCTGCCCACTTATTTCTTGTATGGTACCAGCCTATTCGTTCTGGTGGGGAGCCTGCTCTTTGCGCTGGGCTTTGCCAATGTGTTTATACTCACTTACTGCTTCCGCACCAAGGCAATGGATATCTTTGCCTCGGGCTTTATGAATACGCAAGGCACCGATTTCAGTGCTTCGAGCTTTGCAATCGCCTTCACCGTGATGATAGGACCGATGCTCATGGTGTCGTTTCTTCCGCCAATGGTGTACGGAATCGTGCTCAGTGTCCTCGGTCTGACAGGCATCGTGTTGCACAAACCTGCCATTGCGTGGATAGCACGCCGCTACGAGGCAAATCGCTATCGCCACTTTGAACGTTACAGAAACAAGTAACGGCTGAACGAAACTTTTATTCAAGAAAGCAAAAAAATAAGATAATAACAGCCGAATATGGAAATAAAGATAGAGAATTTAAAGAAGATTTACGGACAGAACACCGTGATAAACATACCTGAACTGACGCTGCACAATGGCGAGCTCGTAGGACTTGTGGGCAATAATGGTGCGGGGAAGACCACACTGATGCGCCTTATACTCGACCTTATCCGTGCCAACGAGGGGCGAGTACTATCGAATGGCAGCCCTGTAAACGAGTGTTTCGAGTGGAAGAAATACACTGGTTCGTTTGTAGACAAGGGTTTTCTCATCGATTACTATACACCAGAAGAGTTCTTCGACTTCATTGCAGGCGTCTACGGCATCGACAGCGCAACACTCGCAGAACGTCTGCAGGGCTTCGAATCGCTGATGCGCGACGAGATTATGGGCACCGGAAAGCTCATTCGCGACTTTTCCGAGGGCAACCGACAGAAAATCGGCATCATCGGAGCCATGATAGTGAACCCCAAAATACTCATTCTCGACGAGCCTTTCAACTATCTCGACCCATCGTCGCAGATAAACATAGCACGCATTATCCACGAGGTAAACCAGCAACACGGCACCACCGTGCTGATTTCGAGCCACAATCTGAACTTCATTTCCGAAATTTGCAACCGCATAATACTGATGGAAAAGGGGGGCATCTTGAAGGATTTAACCAACGCCGACGAAGCTGCAGCAAAGGAATTGCAAAGCTATTTCGAGGGAATGTAGGCGCAACGGCAGGAACTGATACTATAAAATATATGATGCTAAGAGTGTTTTTTACTACTTTCGTCTGTCTTTCTGCTACGCTTTTTGCTCACGCAAAGCCAACGGATAAGGAGAAGATAGACAAGGTAAAGTACGAAATTATCTACCATACGAAGAGCATTACCGACACCACGAAGGTCGATTCGCTCGGCAATTTCATCTACAGCGAGGAGGATATGCGCCTCGATGTGGGCGAGCAAGTGAGCTTCTTTTATAGCTATTCCAATGCTCTCTACGAGCAACAGCGCATCGAAATGATGAACAAAGGCAACTTTTCTCCGCCTTCAACCCACAGCGGACACATCTATTGGAAGCTGTTCAAGAACTTTCCAACAGGCAAAACAACCTACGTAGACCATGTTTTCCGTGATGGATTTCGTGTAGTAGAACCCATAGAGCAGCCCCAGTGGGAGCTGATACCCGACAGTACAGCCCGCATTCTCGGCTACGACTGCCAGATGGCACGCTGCAATTACAAAGGCAGACAATGGTTTGCATGGTTCACAACCGACATTCCCATCGATAACGGACCGTGGAAATTGGACGGATTACCGGGACTTGTGCTCCGTGCATACGACAATTCGCTCCATTATATCTTCGATTGCATTGGATTGAAGCAGACCGACGGCACACGCAACATGGTGTTCGATGACCGTTTTAACGGTTACGAGGAAATCTCGATGCGACGTTTGCAGCAGCTGAAAGCCAGCACCACGCCTTTCGATGCCATCAACAGAGGCGGCAAAGGAGTAACATTCCGCGTGGTAAGCGGCAGTGTTAATGGCAAGCTAACCGAAGCACAGCAAGAGGCGATGCGCAAGCAAATGCAGAAAAGACAACCACAAAACCCAATAGAAAGATTATGAAACGTATTATTTTAACAACGGCAGCACTCGCCCTTGCAGTGCTCACCGTAAGTGCAAAACCCAACAAAAAGGACGAAAACAAAGTTATCGACAAGCTCAAGTACACCATTACCTATCGGACAAAGAGCGTACGCGACACCACAAAACTCGACCCTGCAGGTCGTTATAACTATGAAAACGAAGACATGCAGCTCGAAGTTGGCGAGAAGGTAAGCTACTTTTACAGTGCCACCTACCGCGCTTATATAGAGAATTTGCGGAAGTCTCTCGATGGAAACAATATTCAGATAGAAACTTCAAGTCCTGCGCGTGGCAACCTCTTGATGGACTTCTATCGTGGCTACCCGACAGGAAAGTCTACTTATTTAGGCGAGGTGCTTGGCGAAAAATTCCGCATCACCGAGCCTTTAGAGCAACCAAAGTGGGACATTATAGCCGATAGCACAAAGCAAATTCTCAACTACGCCTGCCAGATGGCGCGCTGTAAGTTTAAAGGACGCACGTGGACAGCTTGGTTCACCACCGATATTCCATTGGACAACGGACCTTGGAAGCTGTGTGGATTGCCCGGATTGATACTTCGTGCCTACGATGCCAAGCAACAATACATTTTCGATTGCGTGGGCATGAAACAGGCAAAGGAAGGCGAAAACATTACTTACAACTCCGATTTTGACAAGTATGCTGCTTCAACAATGAAGGAATTTGTAGACTATCAGCGCAAGGCTGTACCCGAAGACATACTGGCAACGCAGGGAATAAAGATAGAAGTGCCCGAAGAAATGAAGGCTGAGGTGATGAAGGCATTGGCAAAACCGCAGCCCAGTAACCCACTTGAACTGTAACAAACCATATTCGCAGGCATGCATGACCTGCTCCAGCAAAGCACCGATAATACCCTTTTTATGAAGAAAATATTGACAATAAACGCTAAAAGCACTTTCTTCCACTCGTCAAGAATGGGCTGGAAGAGGGTGTCTACGCTTTTCTTGTGTCTTCTTTTCGTCCTTTTTGCATCGGCACAAGACCGCATTTCGGGCGTTGTCGTAGACTCTTTAACCCACAAACCCATAGCAAAAGCCAATGTAATGTTGCTGAAAGGCGGCAAGGTAGTTACCTTTTCGCGTGCCAACGATAAGGGAGAATTCAGCTTTACACACAGCACTGCCAACCTGAAAGAACTGCAGTTGCAAGCCACAGCATTGGAATACGAGAAGAAGCGCATAGCCATTGCCACCCCAATGGGCAACCGCATAGCAATGGTACAGAAGGTTTTTGAAATGCAAGAGGTTACGGTGATGGCAGGCCCGATAACTGGTGGCAAGGACACGATTACGTTCGACCTTACTCGTTTCGCATCAGAAAGAGACAATTCGCTGAAAGATGTACTGGCAAAACTGCCGGGCGTGAACGTCGGAAGCGATGGAAAGATAAGCGTAAACGGAAAGGATATCAGTCGCTTTACGGTGGAAGGGCTCGACCTTAGCGACGGACGGTACAACAAACTCACCGAAAACATAAAGGCAAAGGACGTGAAAAAGGCGGAAGTAATAGAGCACGACCAGCCCATTAAGGCACTGAAAGGAAAGGTTTTCACCGACAATGTGGCAATGAACGTTAAGCTGAAGGACAACGCCCGCGACCGTCTTTCGGTAACGTTGCGTCCCTATCTTGCCGTGGGAAAGCCGTCGCACGTTGCCGGTTCTGCCAATATGCTGCAGATAGGAAAGCGTAAGCAGATTATGTACGATGCGATATACGACCGTCGGGGCAGAGATGTGGCTCAGTCGGGCTTTGCTTTTGTTTCCGATTATATGGCACCACAGCCTGCAAGCCTCTCGTCGTGGTACTCTGTTCCCACGCTCAAAGCTCCAATAGATGCTGACCGTTTGCGCTTCAATACGTCGCAAAGTTACAGCATAAACCGCCTGCTGAAAACGAAAAATAACAACGAGATGCGCATAACAGCCGACTATTTCCGCAACGTTCTCCGCCAGAACACAGCCAACAGCTCTACCTACTACTTTGCCGAAACACCTACAACTACTACCGAAAAGCATCGCATGATACTGAAAGAAGACGTCTTCAATTTCAGCATAGACAAGAAAATAAACACCGAAAAGTACTATGGTTCGATGCGTTTCAGTGTGAATGCCGAGCAGGACGATGCCTTGTCGGGACTCGAAAGCACAGGGCACGCCAAACTTTCGCAGCGGGTTCGCACGCCCGAAGTGAATGTGAAAGGCTACATTACCACCACGCAAAATTGTAAGCGAGGCACACTTTCGCTGCAATCCATAGTGGATTATCACCACACACGCAACGATTTATACATCAATACCGACCGCGAGAACATTCAATCGAACCTTTGGCACAACAACAACGAGGTGAGTTGGCGAACCACGGAGAACGGTTTTACGCAGCATTACAACTTCGATGTAGACTTTCAACACCTGAATGTGCGCAACGGGCACACACAGATAACTTTCCATTCGTCGCCTTCGCTCAACTATGAAAAGGGAAAATGGCACGCGACGGTACGGCAAGAACTGAACTTGAAGTATCTTACCCAGCAACGCAAATGGTACTTCTATATGTCGCCCTCGCTGTATGCAAACTATAAAAAGAGCAGTCGTACCGAAACAAACGCATTGTTTTACTACGGTCAATCGCTGCGCGGACTGTCCGATTTCGCCCTCGACAGCTACCGAACCAACTACCGCACATGGAAGACTTCGCCTACGTTTATGCCACGTACCCACTCGCTAAACTTCAATCTGACCCACAATTACAAGCGCGTGGCAAGGGAATTCTTTTCCAATTTCTCGCTGAATGCCAACCGCACATGGAGCAATTCGGTGGTGGATATGCAAATTCAGAACGGCAACTACCTTATGACGTATGCCCAACACAACACCAAAAACACCAGCGTAACGGGGCGTTTCTGGGTTTCAAAAGGCTTCTACAAGCAACATTTCAAGACATCGTGCGGCATCTCAGCGGCTTACAGCGACGGCGAACAATACACTGCGGGCAAGGTGGTGGGCTACCAATACCGTTCCTTAACGTTTTCGCCATCGCTCACTTATTCGCCTTCGTGGGCATTTGTAACCTACAGTGGCGATTTCGCTCTCAGCAAATCAACGTCCGACAATGCGTCTATGTCGTCGCGTTTCAATTGGAAACAGAGCCTGACGCTTACCTCCACCATTCGGAAAGTAGACCTTTCGCTGTCTGGCATCTACTATCACAACCAGTTGGAGGGCGCAACGCTCAACACGTTCCTTGCCGATGCGAAAGCAACTTGGCGACAAAAGAACTTCCTTGTGCTTGCTACGCTTGCCAACTTGTTCAACAAACGCAACTACATAGAAACATCATACAGTGGCGTGGGCATCTTTACAAACAGCTACGAACTGCGTCCGCGCGAACTGATTCTTACCTTCGAGTTCAGGTTCTAAAGCCGAAGAAGAACGCCATAAAGGTGTAAATATTTTTCACAAGCATATCTGTCGCATGACAACCTTATTATCAACACATTGTAAAACCTATTGTTTTACGTTCCAAAAGAGCCGCTTTTGCAAGGTAAAAGCGGCTCTTTTGCGTTGCAAAACCTACGCTTTCGCAACGTCAAATCGAAATTATCGTTTTCCTTCCGAATTATCTTTATAAAATCAGGACGATTTCCATATATTGTTTCTAAAGTTTCTAAGGATTCTAAAAAACGATGTTCCCTATAATTCCTATACTCCTAAGCGTTCTTTTAAAAACTAAGGCATGCTAAAAGATGCGTGCTGCTTGCTGTCCTCCAACTACTGCAAGGAAGCCAACAAGAAAGCTGGCAAAAGTATAAAGTAACGCCGTGGTGTGCATTCCGTCTTTCAAAAGCGTGGCATTCTCGTTCATAAAGGTTGAGAAAGTGGTAAAACCGCCACATAATCCTGTTGTCAGCAGTAGGCGAGTGTTAGGACTGAGCGAGCTGCCAACGGGCAAAGCCGAGACAAAACCAATGATGAAGCAACCCAGAACATTCACGGCAAACGTGCCAAAAGGATAGGAGGAAACCACCATAGCCGACAACATGCGTGTTACAAGATAGCGAACTACACCACCGAAAAAGCTGCCGAAGCCCACAAGCATAATGTTTTTGAACATCTGTTTTTTATGTGCAAAAATACGAAAAATGCAATAAATAGACAAACTCGCATCGGTTTTTAAAAGAAAAATTGTAACTATTATTAAGTTTGGGAAGTTCTTTCATGGCTTTTTTCAGTTCGTCAATCTCCAGCGCATCTGTTTCTGCACCATCTGGAATGGTCGTCAACTTATGTTGCGGCTCATATTCTATAAATTCAACTTCGGACTTCTCTTGCATTATTCTATTTCATTCCACTGCACATATAAAAGCAAATACGTTTTGAATATTTCCATCGCATTTAAACCAATAATGAACCATTATGGTTTAATGGCTGATTGGGGTTAAATAAAATACCGACCATCTGAAGCATATTTCATTGAAATTTCGTAACTTTGTGGTGCAACATAAAAATAAAAGTTATGGAATATACTAAATTAACAAATGGCGTAGAGATGCCATTATTAGGATATGGCGTGTTCAGAGTACCGGCAGACGAGTGCGAACGGTGTGTAAGCGATGCGCTTTCTGTGGGCTACAGACTGATAGACACAGCACAAGTATATCGCAACGAAGAGGGTGTGGGCAGTGCATGGCGCAAGAGTGGCATTGCGAGGAACGAACTTTTTATTGTAACCAAGGTATGGATTACCAATTCGGGAGAAGAACGAGCAGCGGAAAGCATAGACGAAAGTTTGCGCAAACTGCAAACCGACTACGTAGACTTGTTGCTTATCCATCAGCCTTACGGCGATGTGTTTGGCACGTGGCGCGCAATGGAGAAAGCATATAAAGATGGTAAGGCACGTGCCATTGGCGTATCGAACTTTCAGGCAGGACGCTTCTTCGACTTCGTAAACTTTGCCGACACAAAACCAATGGTAAACCAATTGCAGTGCAACACGTTGGCACAACAAAAGGACATTCAGCCATTCCTGGCAGAAACAGGAACAAAAACAATGGCATGGGGTCCACTGGGCGGACAAGGTGCCGATGGTATTGTGAAGAGCGAACTGCTTGCAAGCATCGGACAGAAGTATGGCAAATCGGCAGCACAGGTGGCTCTCCGCTGGCTAATTCAGCGCGGCATAGTTGCCATACCAAAGAGTAGCCATATAGAACGTATGAAACAGAACATCGATGTCTTCGACTTTTCGCTAACAAATGACGATATGGCGCAGATAGAAACAATGAATCAATCGGACACTGGTTTCAGAAATTACACAGATCCACAATATATAAAGCATCTGATAGAGTTTTAATAACAGAAGAAACCATCAAAACAAGTCGGTTTTGAGATTTGTGGTTTTGCACCGAATAAAGTAAAGTATAATTGAATGAAAAGAGGTAAAGAAGTATGAAGAAATTAGTTTTAGCAGGAACTGTTATAGCTCTTGTATTATCGGCTTGCCATTGTAAGGACAACAACAAAGATATATCGTTGACAGGAAAGAAAGCTACCCTAACCTATCCGGGCATGGTAGCCAATGTGAAGTATCTAAACGATAGCACCATTCATTGGAAATCTATAGACGAAAACGATAGCATTGACGAACAAACTAAAGCAATGAAAATGAAAAAGATAGACAATGGAAAGTTCTTTATTAGCTGGATAGGAGACTATGGTGTTACATCTAGTCAGGTGGTAGACCTAAATAAGAAGACTTTTATTGAGTTCTATACTTCGGCAGACATTTTAGGTAACCGAGTTGGTCAGATGATTGAAGGGAAATACGAGTTAGACAAATAAGTCATAGCTTTTAGACATCGCCTCCTACCCATATCATAGCAGCAGGAGACAATTTGTTGTGTCTTAATACTCACTTCAATTTATTAAGGTGTCATATTTGCAATATAAATAGCAAGTATGATAACAGGCAGTCTCGTTCGTTGTGATTTGCTTAAAAAGTTGTATCTTTGTGGTGTCAATTACAACTATAAAGGTTGCGACATCGTTACTATCTCCGTTGTGATTTGCTTAAAAAGTTGTATCTTTGTGGTGTCAATTACAACCTATTTTCATAAGCACGTTTTCTTTCCTCAGTTGTGATTTGCTTAAAAAGTTGTATCTTTGTGGTGTCAATTACAACAGTAAAAAAAGAAAGGACAAAAGCCAAAATGTTGTGATTTGCTTAAAAAGTTGTATCTTTGTGGTGTCAATTACAACAAAGTTTCTTAACCAATTCCGCATTCTGCGGTTGTGATTTGCTTAAAAAGTTGTATCTTTGTGGTGTCAATTACAACTTTCCATTCTCGTATATATTATGTATTTTAGTTGTGATTTGCTTAAAAAGTTGTATCTTTGTGGTGTCAATTACAACGCGGACGTAACGAGCCAGGTCCATACTCGCGTTGTGATTTGCTTAAAAAGTTGTATCTTTGTGGTGTCAATTACAACCAACACGTCGTGTTTTATCTTTAACAGATGGTTGTGATTTGCTTAAAAAGTTGTATCTTTGTGGTGTCAATTACAACACAAAATTTGATTAAAGTCCTCGCACATTGGTTGTGATTTGCTTAAAAAGTTGTATCTTTGTGGTGTCAATTACAACATCCACTTGTGGCGATATACTGTAAATACAGTTGTGATTTGCTTAAAAAGTTGTATCTTTGTGGTGTCAATTACAACATCCTTTTCCTGCTTCGAAACACAGTCAGAGTTGTGATTTGCTTAAAAAGTTGTATCTTTGTGGTGTCAATTACAACTCTGTATATGTCGTTCCTCCCGTATCTTTGTTGTGATTTGCTTAAAAAGTTGTATCTTTGTGGTGTCAATTACAACCTTAATTTGGGGTGTGGGGTTGGTAACTTGTTGTGATTTGCTTAAAAAGTTGTATCTTTGTGGTGTCAATTACAACTTCTTTTCTTTGGATTAATGAACAAACCAAGTTGTGATTTGCTTAAAAAGTTGTATCTTTGTGGTGTCAATTACAACCTGCAGTTACCACACCATTTGGTACACCATGTTGTGATTTGCTTAAAAAGTTGTATCTTTGTGGTGTCAATTACAACATTCCACCCTTACCGTCAATCTTCGGATAAGTTGTGATTTGCTTAAAAAGTTGTATCTTTGTGGTGTCAATTACAACTCCCATAACTAACTAATCTTTAAAACATTGTTGTGATTTGCTTAAAAAGTTGTATCTTTGTGGTGTCAATTACAACTGCGTATCTAATATATGTGACTCTTTTCCAGTTGTGATTTGCTTAAAAAGTTGTATCTTTGTGGTGTCAATTACAACGAGCTTCACGAGCAGGTGGAGCGCGTGAATGTTGTGATTTGCTTAAAAAGTTGTATCTTTGTGGTGTCAATTACAACCTATTTCTGCCATACGGTTGGCGAAATCTGTTGTGATTTGCTTAAAAAGTTGTATCTTTGTGGTGTCAATTACAACATATTTTAAAAATGGAATTACAGCCATTAGTTGTGATTTGCTTAAAAAGTTGTATCTTTGTGGTGTCAATTACAACATCAACATACTGCTTAACTTCCGATTTATTGTTGTGATTTGCTTAAAAAGTTGTATCTTTGTGGTGTCAATTACAACTTCAGCAGTAAAATTAAAAGAGTTATTTGGTTGTGATTTGCTTAAAAAGTTGTATCTTTGTGGTGTCAATTACAACTCAATATCTTTATTATACTTATAAAAAAGGTTGTGATTTGCTTAAAAAGTTGTATCTTTGTGGTGTCAATTACAACATTTATCAATAACCGAATTGTCAAAAGCATGTTGTGATTTGCTTAAAAAGTTGTATCTTTGTGGTGTCAATTACAACCTCATTAGAACAACGTAACACTCTATCATAGTTGTGATTTGCTTAAAAAGTTGTATCTTTGTGGTGTCAATTACAACATCAACTTCTTTAGCTGAAACAAGCGCTTGGTTGTGATTTGCTTAAAAAGTTGTATCTTTGTGGTGTCAATTACAACCGATTAACAACAAACAGTACATCTTTCTCGGTTGTGATTTGCTTAAAAAGTTGTATCTTTGTGGTGTCAATTACAACAAAAGGAATAAAATAGATAACACGCCAACAGTTGTGATTTGCTTAAAAAGTTGTATCTTTGTGGTGTCAATTACAACGTTGTACAAAATTCCATACAACGGCTATATGTTGTGATTTGCTTAAAAAGTTGTATCTTTGTGGTGTCAATTACAACGTGGCTTAAGCTGATTTACAACCATACTATGTTGTGATTTGCTTAAAAAGTTGTATCTTTGTGGTGTCAATTACAACCACGTTCCTTATTAACGTTTATTCGTTCTAGTTGTGATTTGCTTAAAAAGTTGTATCTTTGTGGTGTCAATTACAACTATTACCAGTGGCTTACCTATCAAAAACTCGTTGTGATTTGCTTAAAAAGTTGTATCTTTGTGGTGTCAATTACAACTGTCACATTGTAACGCATGTTTGTAACCTTGTTGTGATTTGCTTAAAAAGTTGTATCTTTGTGGTGTCAATTACAACACATAATAGAAAGTCCTAAATTATGAGACAGTTGTGATTTGCTTAAAAAGTTGTATCTTTGTGGTGTCAATTACAACCTTGATGAGCACGCTCAACGTCCATACCCTGTTGTGATTTGCTTAAAAAGTTGTATCTTTGTGGTGTCAATTACAACTTTTCAAGCGGAGATACCTGATTAGCACTAGTTGTGATTTGCTTAAAAAGTTGTATCTTTGTGGTGTCAATTACAACTATATGAATTACCAATTTCAAACTCAGATAGTTGTGATTTGCTTAAAAAGTTGTATCTTTGTGGTGTCAATTACAACCGACCATAAAATATGCCCAACATAAATACCGTTGTGATTTGCTTAAAAAGTTGTATCTTTGTGGTGTCAATTACAACATAAACTTTTTTTGCATCCTTTGAATAGGCGTTGTGATTTGCTTAAAAAGTTGTATCTTTGTGGTGTCAATTACAACAAAAGTATTATTAATATTAAAATAATTATAGTTGTGATTTGCTTAAAAAGTTGTATCTTTGTGGTGTCAATTACAACATTGTTTTAAAGGCATCGAAGCAATAGCTTGTTGTGATTTGCTTAAAAAGTTGTATCTTTGTGGTGTCAATTACAACTTGTGAAGGAATGATACCAATGCGCGACCTTGTTGTGATTTGCTTAAAAAGTTGTATCTTTGTGGTGTCAATTACAACAATATACTTGCAAAGCATATCATACTGATGGTTGTGATTTGCTTAAAAAGTTGTATCTTTGTGGTGTCAATTACAACAATTTTAGTATCTATGAAGTCTTTACTGCGGTTGTGATTTGCTTAAAAAGTTGTATCTTTGTGGTGTCAATTACAACATAAATGATTTACTATTCATAAGCAAAACTGTTGTGATTTGCTTAAAAAGTTGTATCTTTGTGGTGTCAATTACAACGGGAGAATTCTCCCCATACACTACTTATTAGTTGTGATTTGCTTAAAAAGTTGTATCTTTGTGGTGTCAATTACAACACATTGCTTAAAGTTAGAATTTAGTTGCAAGTTGTGATTTGCTTAAAAAGTTGTATCTTTGTGGTGTCAATTACAACTTTGCGTTTAGAATACACTTTTAACCTATTGTTGTGATTTGCTTAAAAAGTTGTATCTTTGTGGTGTCAATTACAACTATCATAGTCTTTAGCATGCCATTTCCTAGTTGTGATTTGCTTAAAAAGTTGTATCTTTGTGGTGTCAATTACAACGTAAAAGTCGTTATAAATACGTTGGTAACCGTTGTGATTTGCTTAAAAAGTTGTATCTTTGTGGTGTCAATTACAACTACCTTTCATGTGCTTACCATCGGTACAAGGTTGTGATTTGCTTAAAAAGTTGTATCTTTGTGGTGTCAATTACAACTTGCATCACTGACGGCACTCATTACAGTAGGTTGTGATTTGCTTAAAAAGTTGTATCTTTGTGGTGTCAATTACAACTTAAATCCATAGTGTGCAGCTATCTGATTAGTTGTGATTTGCTTAAAAAGTTGTATCTTTGTGGTGTCAATTACAACTTGCATCACTGACGGCACTCATTACAGTAGGTTGTGATTTGCTTAAAAAGTTGTATCTTTGTGGTGTCAATTACAACAAATTAAACAAAATCCCCCACAATGGGGGGAGTTGTGATTTGCTTAAAAAGTTGTATCTTTGTGGTGTCAATTACAACAAAGGCAGCAGTATTAAGAGGCTGCGTCCTGTTGTGATTTGCTTAAAAAGTTGTATCTTTGTGGTGTCAATTACAACCAAACATTCTGTCACCATTTGTTACTCCTGGTTGTGATTTGCTTAAAAAGTTGTATCTTTGTGGTGTCAATTACAACCACCAGCACCGCCAGATATTACTTCACCTAGTTGTGATTTGCTTAAAAAGTTGTATCTTTGTGGTGTCAATTACAACTGATTATCTATCATAACGCCAGTTGCCTCTGTTGTGATTTGCTTAAAAAGTTGTATCTTTGTGGTGTCAATTACAACAAGGTAACGAAGAGACTAACCATCTCTCCAGTTGTGATTTGCTTAAAAAGTTGTATCTTTGTGGTGTCAATTACAACTGGAGAAGACCACATTGTCGATGTCCTCCTGTTGTGATTTGCTTAAAAAGTTGTATCTTTGTGGTGTCAATTACAACCGTTGAATAAATCGTTCGAGGTGGAAAGAGTTGTGATTTGCTTAAAAAGTTGTATCTTTGTGGTGTCAATTACAACCAAATGTAGGATTAGGCATAACAGCATTACGTTGTGATTTGCTTAAAAAGTTGTATCTTTGTGGTGTCAATTACAACCGAAAAATTACGCAGAAGCAACAGGCGTTGGTTGTGATTTGCTTAAAAAGTTGTATCTTTGTGGTGTCAATTACAACTATATGATAAGCTGTATTTTCTTTTTGGTGTTGTGATTTGCTTAAAAAGTTGTATCTTTGTGGTGTCAATTACAACGGGGCGCAAGTTAAACATTAAACATTAGATGTTGTGATTTGCTTAAAAAGTTGTATCTTTGTGGTGTCAATTACAACGATACGTCTCTCCGTCTGTATTTGAATAGCGTTGTGATTTGCTTAAAAAGTTGTATCTTTGTGGTGTCAATTACAACATAACATAAATTTTTAATAAATAAATAAATGTTGTGATTTGCTTAAAAAGTTGTATCTTTGTGGTGTCAATTACAACCTTCAAGATGCTGCAAAGCATCCGTGCCCTGTTGTGATTTGCTTAAAAAGTTGTATCTTTGTGGTGTCAATTACAACGTTGTAGAAGTTACTATCAAAACCTTATTGTTGTGATTTGCTTAAAAAGTTGTATCTTTGTGGTGTCAATTACAACACGCACTTTCTTTGAAGAATACGAATACTTGTTGTGATTTGCTTAAAAAGTTGTATCTTTGTGGTGTCAATTACAACTCTTCATGTGCTTGCCATCAGTACAAGAAGGTTGTGATTTGCTTAAAAAGTTGTATCTTTGTGGTGTCAATTACAACTTTAAGCGTTTCACGCAGAGCCAGGCAACGTTGTGATTTGCTTAAAAAGTTGTATCTTTGTGGTGTCAATTACAACACCGACACGCCAAGTGTCAGTGTGCCCATGTTGTGATTTGCTTAAAAAGTTGTATCTTTGTGGTGTCAATTACAACTGATTATTAATAAATACTTGATAATCAGATATATGTATAGTTATTAAAAGAAAATAAAAATGAGACCACAAAAGGAAATCCCACTCGGTAAGAGTGGGATTTTTACTTCTATATAGACAAGACTTAGAATAGTTCTAATTGCTGTCCGGGTGCATTGGGTGGCTTAGGTTTCTCACAAGAAAATAATTGAATATTGGCAAATTGCTTATCGGTAATATACAATATACCCACATCTCCATGACGAGGAAGGTGGGCACGAATACGTTTCATGTGGACTTCGGCATTTTCCATACTCGCACAATGACGCACATAGATAGAGAACTGAAACATAGTAAAGCCGTCTTTCACTAAGAACTGACGAAAGTTAGTATAAGCCTTTTTATCTTTCTTAGTCTCAGTTGGTAAGTCGAAAAACACGAGAATCCACATGACACGATATTCGTTGAAACGATAACTATCTAACATAAGAAAATAATAGCGTATGATATGGAGACATCGTTACTTGATAACTTTGATGATATTCCCCAAGCGATCTACCTTAAGTTTCCAGCAGATTTCTTTAATCATTTCACCAGTTAGGGCACGTTGATTCTTTGACTGTGGGCTACCAAGTCCATACTCATTCAGAAAAACAGCACCATTACAGCATTTTTCGGCATATTCTTTATCTACATTATAAATAGTATTAGCCGATGTGTGAGGAACGAAATTGGCAGTTGTACCACTTGAATCAACGAATTTGTAGATTCTATCTCTACATAACTCATCTTCATTTTCCTTAGTTGGGACATACACCAAATCGTTAGGCGATAAGTAAAACTTAAGTGGAATGTCAGCTTCATTGGCTTGGGGTACTGGACTCAGCCCCTCTTTTAGTCGCTCTACCACAATATTTAATGGAATTGTATCGTAACTACGTACCCCTAATTCATTTTCATAGATGGCAAAATAAAGGTTTGTTCCCTTTTCTGCTACTACAAATTTAGTAGCTTTATTGCCTGTTTGTCCCACGGGATATTTCATTCCTTTTGGTGTTGCCACTCTCACTTTCAGTATCGGCTGGTGTGCTTTACCGTCATTATATAGAGAGATGTTCTTATTCATCTCTTCAATACCTTCGGGCGTGAAGGCTATTTCCGCATTACCATCTTTCGTTTGAAGATAATTTAATAAGATTTTCTGGATACCAGTATCGGTAATAGACGATATTTGTTTGTCATCGAACGATGTGTCGAGTGATTTTCTTCTTGCCACCATCTCTATTTTTTCATCGCTGAACTGCCACACTTCTACCTTCTCGACACATTGCCTGTTCAACCGATAGTTAATGCTTTTGAAGTGTGCTAACAATTGTCGTGTATTAAAATGCTTCTCAACCAAAGCATTAATATAGTCGCGAAGAGTTTTATCGCAAATAGCGGGAATATTCTCTAAAGCCTTTTTTAGGCTGACAATAACCTTTCTGCAGAGATTCACACGACCGAAGACAGATTCTTTGTGCAGTGGTTTCCTGATAGCCCACATATCATTTCCTTTTTGCGAGATCATAACTTTATTGCCAGATGAACTATAATGTTCGTAGTAATTGGTAGCTTTATTAATAACACGCACATAATTTTTAAAGCTAACCACTACATCACTTAAAGCTTCACGAGCATCTTGCGTAAAGGTCTTCCATGGTTTTCTAATCTTGCGTTTCTCATCGCAAAGCTTTTTACGCAGGTCTTCACGCTTCTCAGGACTATTTGCCGATTCGTTGTTCAGATAATTAACAATATTGCGCGAAGCACACGCAATAACAAGCGCGTCCATAGCATGGTGCCGGTGGTCGATGCGTTTCTTGCTAAACCCACGCTGCAATTCTAATGGAACAGTAGTTTGAAAGACATGTTTACCGGCTTTATCTTCCCAATGACCGAATGCGTTTGTTTTTGTTATTTCGTTGAGTCGCTTGAAGCGTGGACACACTATGCTACTCCAAACATCGTTCAGTCCCCAGTCTTTCTTTAGTCTATTGGTTATTGCACCATTGCACGACACAACGAATTTAGACGTTGCTTCTTGTTCGTTTTCGGCTCTGACAATATTGGACAGCACGGTTTGTACCATCTTACTTATATATCTGCTGTCATTCAGTTGTCGGGCTGAGAACTCTTGTGGGATATCTTCCAATAGAAGTTTATCCCGTTTATATGTATTATCAATATAGTGCTTGGTTACGAAATCTTTATATTCTTCCTTCGTAAAAATCTTTACATCACCCAACAATGTGCAATGTACTATCCGTCCTCCACATTCCTTAATAAACTCATAGCCCAACATATTATCCTTCAAACTATTTACTTCCGATTCACAAATAACTTTATTATTGAAAGAATCGTCGAAATAACGACTCTGTGGAATGATATGCTCTATTTGATAAGCTGTGGTAAACAGCTTCGAAAGAGGAATTACCCTGCCTGTATAAGGTGAACGATATTTCTGTTCGAGCCACAGTTTATATCGTGAAAGTTCCGTTGGTGAAGGCTGCGCCATCTTCGATATCTTTGAAATATCTTCAAACATCTCGTCTTCTTTCGATAACTCTTGCAAAGCACCTTCTTCGTAAATACGTAATATTTCCTGTTGTGAGGGCGAGTAAGGACGTACGTTCTCTATCTTATCATCGTTCTTCAGTTCCACCAGCAGATTTTTTATACGCAAATTTGTATTCTCATTACGTAGAATATCTTTTGTTTTGCGTGCTCGTTGCTCCGCTGTACTCTTCATGTTTCGTCCTAACTCTATATGGATTTCATCTATTTGTCCTGCATCTTTCCATATATCGTACACCGTACGAAGTGTTTCGAGTAAACATTGTTCTACTATTGGGTTACGAAGCGAGTGTTGTTTAAACTTGTTTATATAAGTCTTTAAATCTTCTGGAGACTGCCAACATTGTATTTGCGCAGCCTCAGAGTGCCGACCATACACTACATAACAAGCAAGCCATGTAGGCAAACCTTGAAAATCTGACAGTTTATTAAATGAAGAAACAGCCGCTTCTATTTTCTTTTTTAGCTTCTCATCAATATCGTTTTGCAGTATTTTGGCAATATTCTGCTTTGTTGCCTCACAAATATCAGCTTCTTTCCATAAACTGCCTCTACGCATAACAGCTAACAGTTTCTTTATTGCTTTTTCAGAATATGCCCCATACTCCTTTTCAAAAGGCTTTATTTTTAGGAACGAATTAACAAAAGCATCATCTATGTTAAGGTCGCCGAATGCTTTGTTTGCTTTCAGTTTACGCAATGCGCTTTCTGTTTCTTCTTTCGCTTCTATAGAATATAACAGATGCCAAAGCCTGTATTCTCTCTCTTCCACATCTAACAATTCACGCGGTATGTCTGCTCTGTCGAATGCAAGAAGCAACTCATGTCGAGTAGCATTGCACGGATAGCTTTTATTAGCATCTTCTATGTAATTCCAACGAATGGGATATATCTTCTCTGAACCTATGGATTCTTTCTTCAGCTTTAGGAAACTTCTCAAAAATGTTTCTTGTTTTATATCTTTCCGGTCATTCAGAAAAGAAAATAAGCGGACATAATCTTCTTCCGTCTTAAGGTATTCTGCTGTTACCTCTTTGCCGTCTGTTACGCTGAAAAGGCGAAGATTGGCTATAAACTGCCACAACCTGAACTCCTGATAATAAGGATTAGACTTAGCTATACATTTTATTTTCTTCTGCCCCTTTTTGCCTGTCAGCTTATCATCGTACTTATATACTTCGTACGGACAATCGGCTATTAACGATTTCTTGCTTTTTAATGGTCGTTGATAGAATATCAAATCATTGAGAAGAAGAAATGTCATATCTTTCTTCAACAAGTATTCCTGATGCTGTTGGTTATTCTTATACAGTTCTTCAGCACATATTTTCAATGCTTCTAAGCTATGTAATCCTTCATGATACTTAGTTTGTTCGCGCAGAATTTCACGCAATTCATTCTTATAATACTTGCGTTCTATCGTGCGAATATACTTTCCACGAATCTTATCGAACGGCTTTTCTAAAAGATAGTCGTATATAAATGCACCTACAGTTTTATTCGAATCGTCTATAAATTTCTCCGTTCGGGTCTTTATAAGTTGCCAATCGTCTTTTTCAGGAGATTTGAACGAACGCTTAACTTTGCCTTCCTTATCGCATTTGGGCGTTTTTCCATCGTCCTCATATTCGGTGGTTACAATATATTCTTTTACCTTTCCAACCCAGTCATCTAATGGTATCTTACTCTGACAACGAGCTGTCCATCCGTTTTCTAAGTGTATATTGTACCACGTTTTCCCACCTTTTGGTGCTCCATCGGCTTCAACTCCAACAACTTTCAACTTATAATACTCTTTACGTTTCGTTAGATTATCTTCTTCTTCCTCGCCTCTCAACTGGTAATAGCCACGCTTCTGATTGAAATTAAGCAGAATCCAAGCCAATTCTTCTTTCTTTATTGGTCGTGTCAATGCTTTCTTTCGCAGATAATAAATGGTCCAATCAAGCGGTATTTTCTTTCCATCAGATACTAATGATGGTTGGTTCTGGGCAAAATCTGCCACCATCTCGTTGAACGATTCCATAAAGAGAAAACGCATAGACCCGTCTTCTTGTCTCTCCCAAGCTAATTTTGGCTCGCTATTATTAACGAATTTACCGTATGTGGCAGGTTCGTTTCTATCCCACCCTATGGCATCTTCATAATGTTTAGGTAGAAACTTTAATGCGTGTAGCACCCTGTGCAATCGTTCACGACGCAACAAATGTCGTTCTATTAAACGTCTATTGCCTCGAAAATCCGTTCTTATTGCCGTTTGAGACACCTTTACTCCTTTGTCGAAATCACCAAGCATATCTTGAGTCATAGGTATAATACGACTGCCAAGCTTAATGTTTCTTAAGTAGTTTCCTTCATCGTCTACTTCTACTTTAGCCCAACCAATGCTATTGGGTCCTAAGTCTAATCCAAGGATTGTTTTCATTTTATCTTGTTTTAATTTGGTTTTTAATTATTAAATGCTTAAATTTGCACTCAACTTTTTAAGCAAGTCACAATAAGGATTATTCCGTTGTGAAAACAAATTGGGTGGGACACTTCAGGTGTACTCACCCTCCTTATTTTATATATGGGTTCAAATTTAGTAATAATTTTATAGACTTGCAACTTTTCTTAATTCTTTTTCATACTTCGTTCTTGTGCAGAAGAAGGCTTAAAAGGACCATTTCCAAACAGTATTTGCTGCTTATAATTTGTTGAAAAAGGTAGCTGTCAGTTGTCCCATCAATACTGCAAGCGAACCTAAAACGATGCTTCCAAGAAGATAAAGGAGTGTTGCTGTAGGTGCTCCTCCCTTCCAAAGTGTCGCATTTCCGTGCGAAAAGGTTGAACAGACTATGAAACCGGCACACAGACCAATCACCAACATTAACCGTGTATGGGGATTAAGCGACTGACTATAATGGAAAATGGAAGCAAAGCCAACGATAAAGCAGCTTAATATATTAACGAAAAACACTGCACGAGGCGTTGGCTGGGTTACGAAATTCGACACCATGCGCATGACAAAGGGGCTTATGACAGCACCAAAGGCACCACTAAAGATTAATAGAATAATATTGATTGCCATCTGCTTTTTTGTCTACAAAGATACAAAATCCACAATAAATAAACGAACGTAGCTATGTTTTAAAAAGAAAAATAGTAACTTTGCTTCTCAAAAAACACCGACGAAAGGTGCATTTTAACAACCATTTTACAAGCAAAGATGATATATCCCAACAATTTTGAACAGAAAATAGGTTTCAACGAAATTCGTTCGCTACTGCACGAACGCTGTCTTTCCACGCTCGGACGCGAGCAGGTAGACTGCATGGAGTTCTCTTCCGACACGACACAGATTAACTGTTGGCTGACCGAAGTGCGCGAGTTTCGCCGCATTCAGGACGGTTTAGAACCCTTTCCACTCGACAACGTGTTCGATGTCCGGGCAAGCGTGGCTCGCATTCGCCTTGAAGGCACGCACATGGAAGAGGACGAACTCTTCGATTTGAAGCGGTCTTTGGAGACCATCATTGCGGTTGTTAAGTTTCTAAGTGCGGGCGAAGCGTTGCCAAATGGAGAAATACAACGCACCTACCCTACCCTTTATGCGCTTTCCGATGGCGTGGCAACGTTCCCAGTCTTGGTGCAACGCATCAGCCAAATCATCGATAAATTCGGCAAAATGCGCGATTCTGCATCGCCAGACCTGCTCCAAATCCGCCGAGAACTGGCTCGTGTGGAGAGCAGCATATCGCGCACGCTGACCCATATCCTGCATTCGGCACAGAGCGAGGGCGTGGTAGACCGCGACGTAACACCGACCATGCGCGACGGACGCTTGGTTATTCCAGTGGCTCCGGGCATGAAACGCAAGATTTCGGGTATTGTACACGACGAGAGTGCAACGGGAAAGACGGTCTTCATAGAGCCTGCCGAGGTGGTGGAAGCCAACAACAAGATACGCGAATTGGAGAATGAGGAACGCAAAGAGATTATCCGCATACTCCGAGAGTTTGCCAAACAGGTGCGTCCGCACGTCCGCGAAATCCTCGATTCCTATCATTTCCTTGCCCTTATCGACTTTATCAGGGCGAAAGCAGAGCTGGCTCGTATGTTCAAAGCCATTGAACCGGAAGTCGGAACAGAGCCGTACATCGACTTTATTCGTGCCATTCACCCGCTGTTGCAGCTTTCGTTGGCTAAGAAACAGCGCACGGCAGAAAACAGCGATGCCCCTTTGGCAGTCGTTCCGCTCGACATTCAGCTTACAAAAGAAAAACATTTGCTTATTATTTCCGGACCAAATGCCGGCGGAAAGTCAGTCTGTCTGAAAACCGCCGGACTGCTTCAGTATATGCTTCAGTGTGGTCTTTCAATCCCAGTGAGCGAGCGTTCCACCGCAGGAACGTTCCAGAACCTCATGATAGACATTGGTGATGAGCAGAGTATAGAGAACGATTTAAGTACATATTCATCTCATTTGATGAACATGAAAGCCATGATGAGGCAGGCAAACAGCCACACGCTCATCTTGATAGACGAGTTCGGAACGGGAACGGAGCCGCAGATAGGCGGTGCAATCGCCGAAGCTGTGCTGAAACAGTTCTGGAAAAAGCAGGCGTGGGCGGTGATAACGACCCACTATCAGAACCTTAAGCACTTCTCAGAAGACCACAAAGGAGTGGTGAACGGGGCTATGTTGTACGACAGGCACGAGATGCGACCGCTCTTTCAGTTGGCTATCGGTCGTCCGGGCAGCTCGTTTGCCATAGAAATAGCGCGCAAAACGGGTATTCCCGAAGAAGTTATCAGCGATGCTTCTGCCATTGTTGGCTCGGATTACATACAGAGCGACAAGTATTTACAGGATATTGTTCGAGATAAACGCTATTGGGAAGCAAAGCGACAGACCGTGCACAGCCACGAAAAGGAACTGGAACGAACCATTGCCAAATACGAAAAGGAACTGGAAGAGCTGCGCCAAAGTCGTAAGGAAATTATAAAGAAGGCGAAAGAAGAGGCGGAGGAGATAATCCGAGAAACCAACAAGCGCGTTGAAAACACCATTAGAGAGATACGCCAACAGCAGGCGGAGAAAGAAGCAACGAAACGTATTCGACAGGAACTTGCTGCCTACGAGCAATCTATGCTCGGTGGTTCTACAATATCTTCAGGTGGAAAAGACAACGCAAAGACACCGAAAGCAAACAACAAGCAAGCTATGCGCGAAGGTGGTTTGATGACCGACGAGGAACTGCAGGCACGCATAGAAAAGATAAAGAACAGGAAAGAACGACACGAACGACACCTGCATGAGAAGGAAGAACGCAAGCAGAATGCTGCCGAAGGACTGAGGGCGGCTGCCGAAAAGCGGGCTGCCGCCCGACCAATTGGCGTAAATGACACCGTTCGCATCAAGGGATTGACATCAATTGGGACGGTTGAGACAACCGATAACAAGCAAGCTGTGGTGATATTTGGCGGAATGCGCACCAAGATGGCGCTGTCGCGGCTTGAACGTGTAGATGAAAACACGCTGAAAGAAAGTCAGAAACAGTTTACAGCATACAGCTATAGCCGACAGACCCGGGAGACGATAGACGAGCATCGCAACCAGTTCAAACAAGAAATAGACGTGCGGGGAATGCGCACCGACGAGGCTTTAAACCAAGTGCAACACTTCATTGACGACGCCATTCTTGTTGGCGTGAGCCAAGTGCGCATACTTCATGGAAAGGGGAACGGCATTCTGCGCACCATGATAAGGCAGTATCTGAATGCCATTCCGAACGTCAGGAACACCCGGGACGAGCACGTTCAGTTCGGAGGAGCCGGCATAACGGTAGTAGAATTATAGGGCTTGCACATATTCATAAAGCGTCGTCGTGTCCCGGCAGTGTGTAGCAAAACACCGTTGAGCCTGCTTTATTGCATGCCTAATATCTATGTTGTACCGTTTCATCGTTGCCAATTGTCCACAGTATGGACACGATGATGCAATGAATTGACTGCCATCTACTTTCAACATGCCTGCGGATATGCACAAGCAGACAGACAGATATCCATTATATGGAGTCGTAACACAGAGTGTTCTGCAATGATTAAAAACCCCAATGTGTGGTTGCTGATTTTCAAAAGAGCCTGTTCTGTACACCAAAAGAGCCTGTTTTACCTTGCAAAAGGGCTTGTTTTGGCATGCAAAACAGGCTCTTTTGCAATCCATTGATAATGAAATGGTTAAAGAATACGGCAGAATATGCCTCATACGCAGCCATTTAAACACCGCTTTTTTATATATCAACAAAGCGGAAAACGAAGCAAATGGGATTTAATTGTGAGACTTTGACAATATTCGACCCATCGGTTTGGCAGTAAAGACAAAAAGACGTAACTTTGCCATGGCACGCAATGCAGGTTTACCGATGCTGAAACGATACTGCCATGGCGTTGCCCTTGCAGCATAACGCCCAATGTATGGTATGCACATACCGATGCGTGAGCGATGTGGTAAATAATCCAAATGGTACAATGAAAAGATTTCAAACAACCCTGTTAATGCTTGTTGTGGCAACAATGTCGCTGCAATGCAATGCACAGACCACGAAAACAACGGTCGATGCCCATCAGCAGGAAATGGCATCACGCCCCGTCTACAAGCGTTTGCTCACGCGCGAACAGCTGGAAGCAATGGGAATTAACTGGAACAAACTGCTGAAACATATAGAACTTCAGAAAGTTGCATGGAAAGGAGGCGACTTTCGCGACGACCAATCGGAACCAAGATACGAGCCAACGCGCGAAGATTTTCTGCTAACAATACCCTTAGTGGAATATTATATGCGCACACATGGCTACCAAAAGCCTTCCGACGAACTTTTTGCACAACGCATACAAGAAGTGTTTGGTGCAAATCTTAATATGCAAAGTCAGAAACCTTATTTGCCTATACAAGGAGAAGCTGATTACAATTTTGCCAGTACGTATTATGCCTTGTGTGGTAAAGGTATTATAACCTACAACTGGTTGTTAGACGATTTGATGGACGTTAGAACAAACAAAATAGTGTTGCGCCCGAAAATATTTCAGCAAATACTTGCCCTGAACAACTTTGTCATGTACAACGATACAGCAGCTTTCAAGTTCTTGACGCAGGCAACCTATAGCGGACACGAGGACGACTATGATGGAATGGGCGACCCTTACGATGGAAACAATATTCTGTGCGATTTGTTTTCAACCTATAACTATTATGGAAGTGCCCCACTTAACCAGTGGTATTTTACCACACAAGACGTTAATCCAGTGTTGTTCTATCATCTAATATTCGAAAGAACACCGCAAGGCAAGTTGGTTGCCCATCGTCAGCTGATAGAATTGATAGAGCAAAACACCACAGGCACAGATACATACACGTATTGGAAGTATTTTGGCAGACTGCTTTTTGACGTATTAGACAACGAAGACGACTTTAAAGATATGCACTATAGCGTTGTACATAAGGCAAAAATGCTTTGCTATTTTGCCAATTCGGAACACAAAATGCGCAAGCGTTATGCCAAATATATACCTTCGCTCACAGCAACAGCTTATTGGGACAAGTCTTCAACCACCTCTTCCATGATTATGCAGCACCCCGATGTGTACGATATGGCATGCAAATACAACTACTTCGGAGTGGTTAGACCCGAAGTAATGAAGGCGTATGCCGCAGAAGCCGAGCAGCGGAAGAAGAACGAAGGAATGTAAAATGTATCGCAGTAGCATTCACAGTGTGTTGCAATAATATTCAGAATGGAACGGATAAACATAAAAAAAGATTGACTGTCTCACGACAACCAATCTTCAAAACCTTAATAATCTAATACCATGAAAAACACTTTGCAAAGTTAAACGGATATTTCCAACATTGCAAATATATTCCTTTAAAGAATGTTAATCATCTTGAATTGCACCAATTTTCTTAGTGTATTGCTCTTTTTTCGCCAAGAATATTGTTCAACGGGTAACATATTGCACATACTCGGATAAATAATTGCATTCCAACATCGGTTTTTTGCAAGTGCGAAAGTTTTTTTAGTTTTTGTCGCCAATAGTCGCTTTTATCAAAAAGTTTTGTTATCTTTGCAATCAAAATATAGCTGTACACTTGGCGAAAATACAATTTAGATTTCCCCACACATTATATAATAAGGTATGGTAACAACCAAAAAGACTGCAACGACGAAGCCTGCGACCACGGTTTCGAAGCCCAAAAAGGGAGCAAAAGCCCAGAAAGCACCCGTAAAACGAGGCATTTCGGACGAGCTGATTCCCATTGAAGAAGAGACGTGGCTGCTTCAACCCATTGCAGTAACGATGATGCGGCACGACTATTCGCTCATTCAAGTGCGCATACTTGTATCTATTGTAGAGAGCTTGCAGTCCATTTTGCATGGCATTCTGAACAATAAACGCAGTCCGCAGTTAGACCTTTTCAAGACAAAAGAATTGGACGAAGACGGAAGAATGCCCATAAAGCTACCCTTCAAGGAACTTGGCGTAGACCCAAACCATTATCCGCAGTTGCGGACATCGCTGAAAATGCTGGCTGCTATCCCCGTTGAAATACCTTACAAGACGAGCGAAGGGCGCAAATATACAAAGGCAACGAACCTTTGCGACGTGTATATTCCAGAAGACAGGTCGTACAACAAGTATGCAATATTGAAGCTCGACCGAAGCGTTGCCGAACGTCTCGTATCGTTGGACTTCGGTTACCATCGTCTTGGAAAGCAGATAGTGTTCGCCTGCAAGAACCGATATACGCAGCGTATATATATGTTCATCGAGTCGTGGGTAGACAAAGGGCGTACCGTTATAAAGACTCTGGAGTTCAGGAAGATGCTCCGTTTAGAGAACAATTACAAGAAATTCTCCGACTTTTGCCGCCGTGTGCTCGAGCCGGCAAAGCAGGAATTGAAGGAGTTAGCCGACAAAGGGTTCTGCGATTGCTACTTCGATTACGAGAAAAAGTACGACCATGGGCAGCGTGGAGGCGAGCCCGACGAGCTGGTATTCCAGATATTCCGAGCCAAGAACAAGATGGACGCGCAGCTGGAACAGATGAACGAGATGCAGCGAAGACAGTTTCAGCAAATGCTTATACAGTATTTCGACTTCACACAACCCAATGCCAAGAGCATGGCAGAGCGCATAACGGCAGAGCTTTATCCGCTTGCCATGCAGAAACTAATGGACTTGCGCCAGCGTTTCAACACTACTTACGTGAAAGACAAGGCTGCCTACACCTTTAAAAGCCTCGACCAGATGATACGAGAGCACGACATTCCGAACACAACGGTAGAGGAAATAAAAGATTGAGGACTATAAAACGAGAACCGAAAACCATAACACAATGATAGAAGTCAAGGTAAACGATGCTGCACTTCGCACGGCTGCAGCCGAAGGAGAGGACGCTTTCGTAGAAGTGTTCATCGATGCCATCAATGCAGCAATAGGCGGAACGCTCACCGAAGAGAACATGCAAGAGCTCAATTCCGACCAGATTACACTGTTGGGGTGGAGCTATTTGCACGGTGAAGTAATGAATGGAGGCTACGTCCAGCTTATTTATAACGGCTATGGGGCATTCATTTTCAAGAATCCTTTCGGTGTTGCAATGCGCGATTGGGGCTTAACTAATTTGTATTCGCACCTCCGTCGCACCAGGAAAGCATACGACAAGTATCACGAACAGATAGAAAAGGAAATGTCGGACGACGACTTTATGGCACTCTACGAACAGATGCCGGAGTTCGACGAAGCCGACGACGACTTTGTTTTGAACGAAGAAGAATGGACAAAAATGGTGGCTGCATACATTGACGACCACATTAACAACTTTGCTACGATAGAAAATGAATAAGGAAGAACAAGAAATTCGCAAGAAGTCGCCAGTGCAGATACGCAACAAAAAGGCTTCTTTCGAATATTATTTTGTAGATACTTACACGGCAGGAATAGTGCTCACGGGTACAGAAATCAAGTCTATACGTGCCGGTAAGGCTTCTTTGGTAGACACATACTGCTTCATTAACAAGGGCGAAATATGGTTGGAAGGCATGAATATAGCGCCTTACTTCTACGGTTCGTTTGCCAATCACGAGGCAAGACGCAAGCGCAAGCTGCTATTAAACAAGCGGGAGATACGCCGTTTGGCAGAAGATGCCAAGTCGCCGGGCTACACCATCGTACCCATATTGGTGTTCATAGACCAGCACGGGCGTGCAAAGGTGGACATTGCCCTGTGCCGTGGCAAGAAAGAATACGACAAACGGCAGACGTTAAAGGAGAAAGAAGACCGCAGGGAAATGGATAGAGCCATAAAGCGGTACTGATTTCAGCACTTAATGTAAAAGCTTTTAGGCTTAAATTTCCTATTTTTCTTAGGAGATCTAAGCCTTTTTATTGCACAAGCTATATGCTTTTAGGCTTAGAAACTCCCCGTTTTCTTGGAGTTCCTAAGCCTTTTTTATTGTTAAAAGTGAGAGCTTTTACACCTGAGTTCCTTAGTTCTCATGGAGTTCCTAAGCTGTTTTTGCATGGTTTAAAGCTCGAAACCAACGCCTATACCAATCGGGTGGCAAGCCAAGCCGCTATTCATCAGCTTTGTAAGACTGTAGTGTGCGTAAACCGAAAAGGAGTTAAAGCCGAAGTAAGCCTCAAGGTTCAATCCTATCGGATTGGTGTCTAAGTTGCGACTGACAGTATATCGTTTGCTCTTAATACGATACTTACTGCGTATCTCTCCCTTAATATCCACCGAACAACCCAGCCCAAAATACACTTTCTTCTTATCCATCTGTTTTTTCCATTCTATCATAATCGGAGCCCTGAAGTAGTAGTATTTTATAAAACTTGTGCGCACATTCTCTGCCGTATTCCTTGCTATCGTTGGTTTACCGTCCACATCTGTCAGCATATAATTGGTTTGGAAATGGTTGTGAACAAACCCCGTTTGGAAAGCAAAGACTAAGCCGAGAGAGTTAGAAGGGTTGAGCCCCACGCCTATTTGGAAGTGTGTAATTCCCCATTCCAACGATTTTACGTCTTTGCTATGCATAGCTTCTCCGCCATTCAGCAGGTTTACACCAATGTAGAAATCGGGAATGTTACCATAAAAAGTGTGGTTATTTCTCTTTCGGATAGGCACGAACGGTGAAGAAATAAAGAAGCGTTCCACCTCCTGACCGTCTATATAGCTGGTCTCCTGGCTCTTGACAAGTGCGCTGCCGTCCTTGTTGAATACAGCCACATGGGTTGCAATACTGTCTGTACTCACCACAATTTGTTTGTTGTTGTAGTAGATTGTTGTGTCGTTTTCTTCTGTAGCCATTGCCGGAACAGCTATAACGAGCGTTAAGAAAAATAGCAAGTGTTTCATAATTCTATCTTTTTTGCGTTTATATTACGATGATTGCTTGTCCCGTTTCAGTGCTTGGCGTAGCACAATTTCATAATATCGTCAGGACCGAGCGTACCTTCTATATAGATAACGGCACCACTATTGTTCGGTGAATTACTGAAAAGTATATACCTGTTAAGCCCCGAAGGCAATGGTGGAAGCATGTAATAGCCACTGGTAACCTTACCGTTGTCTACTATTTCGCGTATTTTGCGTGCTTTTTTTCTATCAATATTCAGATATGGGGCTATACTTGCACCAATCTTTTTATAGGTCAATGCCTTGTAAACCTTTAGCTTGTAGCCCCTGAGAACAGCATCGTTGAGCACCACCATCTTGCAGTTCTTGGCTTTTCCGAAGCGTTCGAACACTATGCCTGTCTGCAAATCGCTCTGCGCTCGTGCTGGTAGCAGAGCAACAAACAGGCATAGCATAAAAGCTATTCTCATTGTTTTATTCTTCATTGGTAGTTCCTCCTATTTGTGAAAGTGCCTGAAAATCTTCGCTTTCGTTGGCAGAAACCATGTTGAGAGCCGCCTCTGCTTCGTGCTGAACCATGTTTTTGTTGGTGGTACATTCACCGTTTATAATGGCATAATCGCCTGTTTTAGTTACATTATGGCGCACAACGAACATGGTAATAACCACTGCTGCGACAGCCGAAACAGCTGCAACTATCCAGTTAGGCAGGCGCTTCTGTTTCTTCAATACGTCTGTTTCTGTCGATGAAACCGATTGTTTTGCAGTTTGTTTGCAACGTTCTTGCTGTTCCCAACGGAACAAAGCACAGAATGGTTTCAGCTCGTCGGGCAGCAATAGCGGGTCTTGTGCAAAGAAGTTTCGCAGTTGCTGTTCTTCTGCAACCGTTGTTTCGCCGTCCGTATATTTGCTTATTAGGCTGTCAATGTCGTCTATCTGCATTTCTTTATCCTCCCTGTTGTCAGTCTTATAAACTCCTTTTGAATGTGCCTTCGGGCTCTCGACAGGTTCTGTCGTAGTGCTTCCGGCTTGCAATTGCATATTTTTGCAATCTCTTCGTTCTCGTATCCGTCTATCTCTTTCAGCCGGAATACCTGCTGTTGCAGGGGCGGCAGATGGTCTACAATATGCTGTATCAGCTCCATGTCGTCCTTTCCGTCTGTCCATTCCTGTTCTGCTGCAAGCTCTTTGGGTCGATTGCTCTCTGCACATTCCATCTTTCTGTGTCGCCAATGGTCTATAGCTACACCCTTAATTATCTTTATAGCCAATGCCTCAAGGTTGGTATGCGTGTCCAATTTCTGTCGCATTGCCCACATACGGAGATAGGTTTCCTGCACGAAATCTTCGGCTTCGGCATCTCCTCCCTCCAGTGTTGCAGCCACTTTCAGCAGTCGGCTACGCAGGTTTATTGCTATTTGGCTAAATTCTTCTATTTCCATTGCTCTTCAAGAGGTAAACGAACGAATGGCTTTTTTGTGACATCGAGCTGTAAAAAAATATTTATTGATGCTGGTTTCTGCTGTTTTCATTGGTAAAAAGAAGGGGCTAAAGTACAAATCACAAGTGTTTTCTGTTTGGTATAGAGTTGGTTTGATGCGTGCATAATGCCATCGTGTACAGAGTTTTAAAGGCATTATGCACCGCATTAGTCGGGTTGCGGGGACGATGAAAAAGTAGTATTTCTCGTTCAAACCCACTATTCCTCATCTTCGTACCACTTCTTTATGTACAGATAATGGTCGGCAAACAAACGCGATTGTCCTGGTACTGCAGCCTTAATACGTCGTGCCGGAATGCCACCCCATATCTCGTTAGGAGGGATTATCGTACCTTGCAGCACCACTGCGCCCGCTGCCACCACTGAGTTTTCGCCCACTTCGGCATTGTCGAGCACCGTGGCGTTCATGCCGACGAGGGCATTTCGGTGGATAGTAGCACCGTGCACAACAGCCGAATGGCCAATGCTGGCACCATCTTCAATAACTACGGGCTTCCCCTCAGTCTGGTGAATGCATGCCAAATCCTGCACGTTCACCTCGTTGCCCATCACAATGGCATCTACGTCGGCACGTATCACTGCACCGAACCATACCGAGCAGTCGTTGCCCATCGTTATATTACCTGCCAAAGTGGCATTTTCGGCGAAGTAGCAACGCTCTCCCCACTGTGGACTTTTTCCTCTTGCTGCTTTTATCAGAGCCATTTTTCTTAATCTTTATAATTGTTGTCTTTCGCTGGAACCCTTGTTCTGTTTTGCAAAACCCATTGTTTTATCTTGCAAAACCCATTGTTTTGCGTTGTAAAACCCATTGTTTTACTTTGTAAAAGCCCCTGTTTTGTTCCGTTGAAACCGTTGTTTTTGTACACTAAAAGGCGTTCAGTTCTTCCCAAATGCGCTGTACGGGCAGTCCCATTACGTTGAAATAGCTGCCTTCGAGTGCCGTTACACCGATGTAGCCAATCCACTCTTGAATGCCGTATGCGCCTGCCTTGTCTAATGGACGATAGGTTTCTATGTAGTAATCTATCTCTTCTTCCTTCAGATTTTTGAAGGTTACGTCGGTAGAAACCGAGAAACAACGCTGCTTTTCCGTCGTCGTAAGGCACACGGCAGTAACCACTTGGTGCTTCCGTCCGCTTATCTTGCGCAGCATTTGCTTTGCTTCGGCATCGTCGTGGGGCTTCCCCAATATTTCGTTTTCCACGATTACCACCGTGTCTGCCGTAATAACGAGTTCGTTTTCCGCAATGGTGTCCTTGTAGGCATCAGCCTTTTCGCGGCTGATATAGCCGGCAACGTCTGCAGGTGCGGTCGTTTCGGGATATGTTTCGGCTATGTCGGGCTGCACGCGCACGTCGAATGCTATGTCGAGACCGCGCAACAGCTCCCTTCTTCTGGGCGAATTGCTCGCCAATATAATGTGATAATCCTTGTAACTCATATCTTCTTTATTTCTCGTTTCGTATCAATTGCAATGTCGTTTCCAATGCTTTGTCGGCAGAAACCGCAATGTCGGGTATCGTGCCGTGTATGTCTGTCTCGTCAGCGCCGTATTGCCAGAACCGCTTATACGACATATAGCAATACAATTGCGATATGGGCAGACGGTATTCGAGCACATCTCCGAAGCAAACATTCATGCCGCCGGTTTCCTCGCCAACGACTTTGCCCATATTGAAGTATTTGAATGTCCACGAAAAAGAAGCGGCTGAAGAGAACGTGTAGTTGCTTGTTAACAGCCAAACCTTGCCGTTGTAGCAGCGAGTCTTGTCGTTTAGCGGCACATTCAAGCTATCTTCGTTTTCCAAGTACAGTCCTGTTGGCGAGAGAAACTCATTTCCGTAAGCGTTTTTTAACAGGCGTTGCGTTGTTGGAGTTATGCGCATAAAGGCTTTTCCGAACTGTTGGAAGGGCACTTTGCTTATGCGTTCGAATATCAAATCGCCTATACGAGAATCGCCACCGCCATTTTTGCGCACGTCTATGATAAGGTTCTGCACCTTCTTGGCGTTTATTTCGGTTATCATCGAGTCCAGAAAGGCAGTCATTCCTGCACTGTCTGTGCAGTCGTTGAACGACATCAGTGCCACCCGATCACCCTCCAAGAGTTGGTATTCGAAATGTTTCGGTGCCTGTTTCTTTACCTCAGGTGTTTTCCCTGCAGCCTTTTCGGCTTTCTTTTTCTCGGCTCTTATCTCGTCGAAGGTTGCCCCTTTCAGCGTTGTTTCCTTTATTTTGTCTTTCCATACATACTTGATGGCATACTTATCGGCAGGATAGCAAAGTTGGAAAAGATAACTAAAGTAATTCTTTAGTATCATTAAACGAAAGAAATGACGCTCTCCCGACACGTATTGGAGCAGGTTTGCAACGATGTCGGAACTTGAAACACCGTTTATTTCGGTAATTTCTGCCCCCTTAGGAATGCCAAATATCGAGTAGCAAGCAGTTATTTTGCCACTCTGGTTGTCCACATCTACCTGTACAGGAAGGCGCAAAACGGTCTTTGTAAGTATGTCGTTGTAAGGTGGAACCACGTGTGTGTGTCCGTCGCCGAGCAGTGCTAACAGTGGCGCAACATATTTATATAAGGTGGCACGCGTAAGAGTGTCGGGCATTTCCTGCTCTATTGCGTTCACACGGCTCATGAACTCGCCCTGATTGCACACCGCATACATGTTCGGATGTACTTCACTGACGGTATAAACCAAGGCATTGAGATCGTAAATAGCTTGTTCTTTGGTCATTCTTCCGTCGGGAGCGAGGCGCAAACTGTCGGGAACGGGCGAATCGTAAGGTGTCATATTCACCATTTGCGCATAGGTCTGGCGGGCATACATGCACATTACGATGGGCAAAAGCACCAATAGCGTTTTCTCAAAATTGTTTTTCAACGCTGTTTTCATATACATATTATCGTTTTAAAGGTCTGCAATTCTTGCCGAAAAACTTCGGTGTGCCTTTGTAAGAAGTCCACCAAGGCACTCTTACCACCCAAAGGCTTTGGCACTTTTCAGCCATTTTCCCTGTGCACGCAACACCTGTTCGATAACGTCGCGTGCCACTCCCATGCCACCATCGTAGTCGCTTATGTAGGTGGAAATGGCTTTAATGTCGGCACAAGCGTCTTTGGGGCAGCACGGACAGCCCGCTCTTTGCATGATTTCGTAGTCGGGAATGTCGTCGCCAACATAGATAACGTCTTCTGCTTGCAGGTTGTTCGTCTTCAGATAAGCGTCCCATGTGTTCAGCTTTACAGCACAATTAAGAAACACATCGTGCACTCCGAGGTTGGCATACCGCTTCCGTATCTCCTCGTTGCGCCCCCCTGTCATAATCGCAACCTTGATTCCAAGCTTCACAGCCAGCTGAATGGCATAGCCGTCCTTAATGTTCAGCGTTCTTACGGGGTAGCCCTCGCTGTCCATGGCAACCGTGCTTGACGACAGAACACCGTCCACATCGAATACGATAGCTTTTATTTTATTTAACTCGTAGTCTATCATTGTATTACAACAGATAATTAAATACTTTCTATATACTTATTTCTTACTTCTTTCGTGAATGCTCTGCGCCATCAGTTGGTAGAGCTGTTGCGCCCTTGGATTGTCGTTCATAAGCTGCATTTGTGCCGCGATAATGTTTTCATCGTAGCGAATGGCAGGTCCTGTCTGTGCCTCGTGGGGCAACAGTTCGTGCACTTTTTTAGCCGTTTCATCGGTCAGTGGCAACATTATATCGAAAGGAAGACCCACCTTTTGCAGCACTTCGGCTGCCATATCGTAGCAGAAATTGGTATAATTGCATGCCCATACGGCAGCCAAATGCAGGTAACGGCGGTCGGAAGAGCACAGTTCGCGAACGTTGTTGCTGACGGATTGCGCCACTTCGGTGATGCTTTTAATTGTCGCAGGACTATCCGCTTCTATGAAAACCGGAATGTTTCGGAAGTCCACAATGCGTGTCTTGGAGAACGTCTGCATGGGATAGAACACGCCAAAATGCCTTGCCCGACCACGAAAGACGTCAATCGGCACTGAACCTGCGGTATGAACAAACAGCTTCTCGGTGCGATTGGGACACAATCTGCCTATAACTGCATCGAGCACACTGTCTCTCACCGCTATGATATAGAGGTCGGCATCGTTCGTTATCGTGTCCAAGCTGTCTGTCGGCGCGGCATTCAGCTTCTCAGCCAATAGGTTTGCTGCCGTCATTGTATGGCTGTAAACCTGCACAATGTCGTGTCGTGCGTTGCAAAGGGCATGCCCCAGAACGGTGGCAAGATTGCCTGCACCTATCAATGCTATCTTCATAATAGGCACAAAATTAATAAATTTGAAAAGAAAAACAATACTTTCTTCTCTTTTTTACAAAACATTCGTTACATTTGCAAATAGTGTTTGCACACCCATCTGTGCACATTCGGTAGCACTTTGTTTGCCATATGGAAGTTAAAACCAGTATCATAACACGCAGTAAAGACCTGCCCGAGCTTTGCAAAGGCACTTTTTTCCACAGTCGCGACCTGTTCTGCATGTTGGAACAGACCCCTCGACTGAAGCCGTGCATGGTGGTGGCAACTGACGAAAACGGCGAAACCATCGGGCAAATCCTTGCTCAAATTCGTGTGAAACGACGCATTCTTGGCATTAATTTCACCCGAAGAGCACGTGTTTACAGCGAAGGTTGCTACCAAGACGGCATCGACAACACAGAGAAAGGCAAACTTTTCGATGCCATGATAGATGCGCTTGTGCACCATTTGTTGCGCCATCGGTGTTACCACATAGAGCTTAGCGACATCTCAAAGAAGATGTTTGGCTACCGAACACTGCGCAAACATGGTTTCGTACCCATTCCGTGGATTCAGGTCCACCATTCCTTGCACAGCCGTGCACCCGAAGAACGGGCATCGGAAAAGGTGCTCCAGCGTATAAAGAGAGCCTTGGAAAACGGTTTTGAGACGCGTAGCGCCATGGATAAAGCTGAAATTCACCAACTCTATCGCCTCATTAAGCGATACTATATACTGCGCAAACAGCGCTACATACCCCACGAAGAACTGTTCCAACAGATTGGAAACAGTGCCTTCGGACATGTTTATGTTACGCTATACAAGGGCAGAATGGTGGGCGGAAGCGTGGTTGTGGACTCTGGAAGAGACTCCATGCTGTGGTTCGATGCGGCAATGGAGAAACGTTACATACTCTATCACCCCCACACCCTTACCGTCTGGTATGCCATCAAAGAGGCGCACAGACGCAAGCAAGACCATATCCACATTCTTAATCTCGGACTTCCGTTCTCGCGCAGCAAGTATCGCGACTTCATTCTAAGCTTCGGCGGAAAGCCCGTAAGTGCCTATCGTTGGTTCCGTTTCTCCAATTCCCTCATGCGCCGCTTTATGTTTTGGTATTACCAAATATAGCAATGGGCTGTCAGAGAAAGAGATATGATACAATGACGCTGCCGCTTTCGTGCAGTACAAATATATAAAGACAAAAACAAAATAAATAGAAAATGAAAGCAATTGGTATTATTCCTGCCCGCTATGCATCGTCTCGTTTCCCGGGCAAACCGCTTGCAGTGTTAGGCGGAAAGTATGTTATACAACGCGTTATGGAGCAAGTCAGCACCGTTCTCAACGATGTTTATATTGCCACAGACGACAAACGAATTTACAATACAGTAACTTCGTTGGGGGCAAAAGCCATCATGACGAATTCCGACCACCAGAGTGGCACCGACCGCGTGGCTGAAGCGTTGGAAGAAATAGGCGGAAACTTCGATGTGGTGGTAAACATTCAGGGCGACGAACCCTTTATACAGAAAAGTCAGATAGAGACCGTCATGGCTTGTTTCAATGATGTTGGCACACAGATAGCAACTCTTGGAAAGCCGTTTGCCACCATTGAAGAGGCAAAAAACCCCAATTCACCGAAGATTATTCTCGATAATCGCAACTATGCCATGTACTTTACACGTGCCCTTGCGCCCTATATCCGAGGTAAGGAGGAAAGCGAATGGCTAAGTGCTTATTCTTTTCTTAAACACATCGGGCTATATGCTTATCGGACAGATGTTTTAGACAAGATAACAAAGTTGCCACAATCATCGCTCGAACTCGCCGAAGGTTTGGAGCAGCTGCGCTGGTTGCAGAATGGATTTAAGATAAAAGTAGGACTTACTGACGTGGAAACCGTGGGCATAGACACTCCCGAAGATTTGGAACGCGCGGAGCTTTTCCTTGCCGAACAAAATAAAAACGAGGAGTAAGACGGAGCTTTTCGTCGTGCAAAAGAGCCTGTTTTGAAACCGTCAACAGATAGTTTTATAATACACTGATGGCAAGATAGTTGCGTTATGGAGTCTCTCCCACTACCCTTCCATGCTGTCGCCATCTTTTTATTGTTCTGGTTTTAGACACAAAACGACCACAAAGGGAAAGCCTTCGTGGTCGTTTTTTGTTATTATGGTGTACCGATGCTGTTACAAAACAGCCTGTACGGCACTTACAACTTGTCGTATTCCAGGTGGAAATTGATAACGGCTTCGATCGATTTCCAGTACATGTCGAGCTGGATATTCTCGTTCGGAGAGTGTATAAGGTTCGATTCCAAGCCGAAACCCATAAGCACTGTCTTCACGCCAAGTATCTCTTCGAAGGTTGCAATGATAGGTATGCTGCCGCCACGACGTGCCGCAATGGGACGCTTACCGAATGCTTTTTCGAACCCGCGCTCGGCTGCTTTGTAGGCCGGGAGGTCGATTGGGCACACATAACCTTGTCCGCCGTGCAACGATTCTACCTTTACTTTCACGGTTTTGGGTGCTACTCGCTGGAAGTAGTCTACCACCATCTGCCCTATTTTCTTGTGATCCTGATGCGGGACAAGGCGGCATGAGAGCTTCGCATACGCCTTTGAGGGGATTACGGTCTTGGCTCCTTCGCCCTGATAGCCGCCCCAGATGCCGCAGACATCGAAGCTTGGGCGGAACCCCGTGTGCTCTATTGTGTTGTAACCTTTCTCTCCAAAAAGCTCATCAACGTCCAACGACTTCTTGTAAGCTGTCTCGTCGAAAGGTATTTGTGCCACCATGGCACGTTCTTCGGGCGACACTTCTTCCACGTCGTCGTAGAAACCGGGGAACTGAATGCGCCCGTCCTTGTCGGTAACATCGGTTATCAGTTTGCAAAGCACGTTGATTGGGTTTGCCACTGCACCCCCGAAGTGCCCCGAATGCAGGTCGTGGTTGGGTCCAGTAACTTCGATTTGCCAGTAAGCCAGACCGCGCAGACCTACCGTTAGCGATGGTATGTCCTTGGCAATCATGCTGGTATCGGATACAAGAATGACATCGCACTTCAGCAAGTCCTTATGTTTCTCGCAGAAAGCACCCAGACTTGGCGAGCCTATTTCTTCTTCTCCTTCGAGTATGAACTTTATATTGTGCTTCAGCAGGTTATGTTTTACGATATATTCAAAAGCCTTTGCCTGAATAAACGACTGCCCTTTGTCGTCGTCGGCACCGCGTCCCCACAGGCGTCCGTCCTTGATGACGGGTTCGAAAGGTTCGGTTTTCCAAAGTTCAAAAGGCTCTGCCGGCATCACGTCGTAGTGTCCGTAGATGAGCACAGTGCGGGCTGCAGGGTCTACAATCTTCTCTCCGTAAACCACAGGATTGCCATCTGTCGGCATCACTTCTGCCCTATCGACACCTGCCATCAGCAGCAATTCTTTCCAACGCTCGGCACATCTCACCATGTCGGCACCGTGTTTGTCGGGCTGAGCACTCACACTGGGTATACGAATCAGACTGAACAGCTCTTCAAGTATTCGGTCCTGATTTTCCTTTATATACTCTTTTATCATAATTTTGGGTTTAAAGGTTAAATATTTCTTGCTGCAAACTTACACATTTTAAATGTGATTATCGAAAGAAAAATGCTAAATGTTATTTAAGAAGAATGGTCCGCAAAGCATAAGGACGATTTTCTTAGGAGGGCGGACAAACTTTTACTTTCATCAGAATGCTGTCTGTACAGAACAGAAAAAGCGAAACGCCACATCGGGCATCTCGCTTTCCAGGTTTGTTGGCAATGTCCTGACAGCAGAAGAAAGGAGATATTAGACTGCCGACATTGCCTCTTCGGTAAATGAAACCGATTAGAAGTTGTTTTCTTGCAGCTGGAAGTAGCTCTGTGGGTGGCTACAAACAGGGCACACTTCGGGGGCTTCCTTGCCAATAACGATGTTGCCACACTGGCGGCATTGCCATATTGCAGAGCCGTCGCGTGAGAAAACAATCTTGTCTTCAATGTTCTTCAGCAACTTGCGATAGCGCTCCTCGTGCTTCTTTTCGATAGCTCCGACGGTACGGAACTTGACAGCAAGCTCTGGGAAACCTTCTTCCATAGCCTCTTTAGCCATGGTGTCGTACATGTCGGTCCACTCGTAATTCTCTCCGTCAGCCGCATCTTTAAGGTTCGCTACAGTGTCCGGAATACCGGCATCGTGCAGGAATTTGAACCACAATTTGGCGTGCATGCGCTCGTTAATGGCTGTTTCTTCGAAGAGGGCAGCAATCTGTTGGTAGCCGTCTTTGCGTGCCTGACCAGCATAATAGTCGTATTTCATGCGTGCCTGACTCTCTCCTGCAAATGCAGTTTTAAGGTTTGCTTCGGTCTTTGTTCCTTTAATTGCCTTGGCATCGAATGCCTTGAACTTGTCAGCCTTTGCGTGGCAAACCGGGCATTCAGCCGGCGCTTCTGTTCCTTCGTACATGTATCCGCATACAGTACAAATAAATGTCTTCTTCATAATGTTTTGTTTTTGTTTGTTATACGTATTTTTTTAGTGGGCAACGTGGTTGTTCCTGAACACGCTTGTCGTTTTCTATTTAACAGAAAAAGATGCAGTTTGCCTCTTTGTTGCCCTGTCTTAGAGTATTTCTATTGTATTGAAATCTATCCAAAATATCTTGTTCACACTGCAAAAGTACGAAATATATATTGCAGCAAATAACAATCTGCTACTTTTTTTCGTTCGATAGCTAAGTTTAGACAGTGGCTAAATAAGGTTTAAAGCATACGTAAAAGTGCATATTTCAGACTCGCTTATGTGGCTGTTGTTGTGCGGAGGCGTATTATCGTTCACGTTCTCATCGCCCACGAACACTACCCTAACAATAAGGAATGCAACAAACTGCAACCCCATCGTTCCACCTGTCCACCTCATTATATAGATGAAAAACAGAAAATAAAGATGTTAATATTTTTTACAAGAATATCTATTGTATAACAATCTCGCTGTCAATACATTACAAAACCTGTTGTTTTGCGTTCCGAAACAGACCGTTTTGTACGGTAAAAGCGTGGTTTTTGTGCCCTAAAACAACCGCTTTCGCAATGCCAAAGCGCAGTTATCGATTCCTAAGAGAATTATCTTTACAAAATCAGAGCTATTTATCTGTAAAATCACTCTGTATAAGCTGTGAGCATTCAGACGGGCTGAAGGGACACGATTTATCACATTCTTCATAGTAATGCTGTTGTTTCGTGGGTGTCAGGAACGTGATAAATCATGCTCCTACACATGCTATCCACTCTTTTCAGTGTGTCTTAGCCTCTGTCTTGTACGGCAAAAGGCACTTCTTTGCTAAATCTTTACCGAGCCGATTGCAGAGCTACAAACAGACGCCAAAGACAAATATTTTCTCTGATTTCTGCATAAAAAACAGCAAATAGATTTGGATTTATCGATTTTTATGCCTAAATTTGCTACCAAAAGCATAGATAACCGAAGTTTAATTTAACACTAAACGATTATGAGAAGAATAATACTTTTGTTACTACCTCTCGTATTTACCTGTGTTCAGAAGGTGTGCGGACAAGCTCATTTCTTCGATGCAAGAGTGAGCAAGTATGGAGAATTAGAGCAAGTCTTAGGCGACAAGTGGGACAAGACAGACTCGCTGATAGTGCACGGACCCATCAATGAAGCCGACTTCAAGACGATGGTGCGTTGTGCAAGATACGGCATCTTGCGCATCATCAACCTGCAATATGCGCAAGTAGAGAACCATAAGATACCCAATTGTGGCTTTGCAGATGCAGAATTGAGCTCCCATGGATACTACTTGGATATTGATCGCGTTATCCTTCCCGACGATATAACAGAGTTTGGCGACTTCGCTTTCTATTGCCTGACACTGCGCAAGGTCAATATTCCTGCCTCTTGAAAAAGATGGGAGAGGCTTGCTTCTACTTAGACAAGTGGCTCGACATCAATCCGATAGTGTTTCCGGAAGGCGTAACCGAAATTCCCGATGCCTGTTTTCTCTATGCTGCCAAAGTAAAAGCAGTGGTTTTGCCCTCTACAATCAAGACCATTTCAAACGTAGCGTTTAGCAATACGTATATATCGGAGCTGATTTTACCCGAGGGACTCGACAGTATTGGCATAATGGGCTTAGGCAGTTCTTCGTTCAAAGAACTTGTTTTGCCTAACTCTGTAAAGCGATTGGGCAAGGACGCATTATCCGACAACCACAAGTTAAAGCGGGTTGTGCTGCCCAAAGGACTTACCGAGATTCCCGAAGGCCTATGTTGTATGTGCAGAGAACTGGAAGATGCAGAAATCCCTGCAAACGTAAGAACTGTTAAAAGAGAGGCTTTCAGATACTGCGAGAAGCTGAAAGTAGCCCTTCCGTACGGTTTGGAGCGCATAGAAGCGCTTGCCTTTGAGCATTGTCTGGCAGATTCCATCGTGCTGCCTTCTACCGTGAAGTATCTCGAAGGTGCTCCGTTCAGGCACGTCAAGGGCTTAAAGAAAATCTATTCCCTCGCCGAAACGCCCCCCGTGTGTACGATAGACCCTCAGAGATTTACTGATAGCATCAATCCTTTCGACGGTTCTGCACCGAAAGACATACCCATTTACGTTCCAATCGGGTCGGCAGAGAAGTATCGGAAAGCCATCGGCTGGGACTATTTCACCAATTTCATTGAGACAAGCAAGCTCCCTGCAGGGATAGAGACCCCAAAAGCGGGCAGCAACGAGCAATATAAGGTGTACGGAAAAGACGGCAGAATCGTCATGGAACCGCAGGGCAGGCTCGCCTCTCCCGTCCGTTATTCTGTTTGCAACATGGCAGGTGCAACGATAGCACAAGGTTATCTCACGGCTTCGCACACCCTGCCAGTGCCCGAAAGCGGCATCTACGTTGTCCGTATCGGCAATGCCGTGTACAAGATATTGCTGTAAAGCCCTGACAACGCTACATATACAGAACTTCCATTCGGGTTATGACAGACCGCATCGGTGCTGTTGGAACGGAGAGAAAACGTAGCAAGAAAAACATAGGGGACGAAACTTTGTGCTTCGTCCCCTATCTTTATGTATGCCCGTAAAATCTAAATATTTCTTATAAAAGTTTCTATTGCATAACCATCTTGTCATCAATGTATTGCAAAACGTATTGTCCGGATTTCAGAAAGCATAGGTCTTACCCATAAAAAGAGCCTGTTTTGCAATGCGAAACAGGCTCCTTTGCAGGACGAAACAGACCGTTTCGCCTCTTGTTGATAATGTGAATGTTACACTATGCAACCATTAAGGAAGGATATTAACATATTTCTGTTTGAAACTTAACGCATTCCTCACATTCAAAAGCCAGTAAAACAACCACCAATAAACACCACTTCGAATGTAAGGAATGCAATAAATGAAAGCTCAACGGCTTAGTATTCTTTTATCGTCTGCTTGCCTTCCAGTGCGGCAAGAGCATTCTCTGTCAGGGCGAGCATCTCGTCCTGACCGGGATAAACAACAACCGGGGCAAGATAGCCAATGCGCTTCTCAATCTCGTTAACAAGGTATTCGCTGTAACACATGCCCCCCGTCAGAATGATGGCGTCTACCTTTCCGCAGAGCACGGCACCTTCAGAGGCAATTGCTTTAGCCACGTTCAATATCAAGGCAGATATGACAAGCTGGGCATGTTCGTCGCCTGCATCTATGCGCTTACGTATTTCGCGGAAGTCGTTGGTGCCTAAATGGGCAAGCAGCCCACCCTGCGACGTTATCTTCTTCATCATTTGCTCTTCGGTGAGACCGCTGTGATAGCACAAGCGCACTATTTCCGACATGGGCAGCGTACCCGTCCGCTCGGGAGAAAAGGGACCGTCGCCCGACAAGGCATTGTTTGCATCGATGGCACGACCTTGCCGGTGGGCTGCAAAAGAAATGCCCCCACCTAAGTGTGCAATAATTAAATTAAGCTTGTTGTACTGTGTATTATGTTCGCGCGCATAGCGACGGCCAACTGCCTTCTGGTTCAATGCGTGCCAAATACAAATGCGTGGAGTTTCAGGAAGTCCGGTAATGTGTGCTTCCGGTATCATTTCGTCTACCACACCGGGGTCTGCTATGAAGCTCTGGCAGCCCGGAATCATCTCTGCAATATCATAAGCCAGCTTGCAACCGAGGTCGCATGGGTGCTGATGAATCGCCTTGCGCTGGTCTTCTATCATCTGTGGGTTCACTCTATACACACCGCTTTCTACGGCTTTCGATAGTCCTCCGCGTCCTACTACGGCATTGAAATCGAGGGGAATGTTACGTTGTTGCAGTTCCTGAAGTATGCGTTGCCTGCGATATTCGTACTGGTCGAAGATGGTATGGAAGTGTTCCAATTCGCTGCGTGAGTGCTTGACATCTTCCACAAAAAGTGGTTCGCAGTTGTTTGCCACTGATATTTTTGTTGAAGTAGAGCCAGGGTTAATGGCTAAAATCTTGTACGCCATGGTTTATTTATTCTTTGATTTAGAGATGATGGCAGCAAGTGCCAAGCTGTAAAACTTCGATTCTACGGTATCGCCGCGGCTCGCCAACACCACGGGAACCTGTGTTCCTTGCAACACGGCGGCTGTTTCGGCTCCTGCAAAAAGCGTTATGGCCTTGTAGAACACATTTCCTGCCTCGATGTCGGGGAAGATAACGGCATCGGCTTCGCCCCCTATTGGAGAGTCTATCTTCTTGTCTGCCAACGCTTCAGCCGAGCATGAAGTCTTCAAATCGAGCGGACCGTCTACTATACAGTTGCCAAATGCTCCTTCGGCAGCCATCTTCTTTAGTTCAAGATAGCCCTCGGTGTATGGGAAATGCTTTCCGTCGGGTTTCTCCGAGCAGTGAATGAGCGAGATTTTAGGTTGTTCTATATTGAAGGCATGGCAGAAATTAGATACGTATTTTATTTGTTCCATGCGTTGTTCGTGCGTCGGGAAAGGAAGCACGGCAGGGTCGGTAAAGAACAAGAGCTTTGGATAAGAAGGTATTTTGGCTGCTGTGATATGAGTTAACACACTTCCTTTCGGCAGGATACCCTTTTCTTTGTTAAGTATGGCGCGTAGTAATACATCGGTGTTCACAAATCCTTTCATCAGGGCGTCGGCTTTTCCTTGCCGCACAAGTTCCACTGCTTTTTCTGAAGCGTCCTGCGGGTCGTTGGCAGAAAGGGTCTCGTATTTCCCTTTCAACTTATCGGCTGTTTGTTGAGAGCATACCAAAATGGGGATTATGACACCTGCCTTGCAAGCCATTTCAACAGCATCGAGGGTATGATTGTCTTCTGCCCAGACAACGGCAACATTATTTTTAATACCACTTTCGTTCAGACTTTCAATCAATTGAGAGAAGTCCGTAATGCTTCTTGTATTGTTCTTCATATTAAATAGTTATATTTGTGCGAAAGTTTTAATCTCTTGTTCAGTGCCACAAAGATACAAAAAAGGTCTTTATTTATCAAAATACACTTTTTATAAAGTAGGTATTTTTTGATATTTTAAGACTTTATCAGGTGATGGAAGTGCGTTGATACAATTGAATGTGTCTGACTAATCTCTCTTAAAAGGAAGTAAGGGAAACTAAGAAAACCCGAGGAGGGATAAGTATTATAAAAGAAATAGTCTCCCTATGGACACTGTGGGCTATAGGGAGACTATGTATTCCAAGAACTATAGAACACCTACAGTTCTATTCTTCGTACACGAAAGTAAAGTCTTTCTGTGCTTTCAGTGAGTTGCCGACAAAGCAACCCTTCAGTGCAAAGCTCTCGAACTTCTTGCGTAAATTTTCATCTAAATTGCCTTTTACGTGGAATTCGATAGCTATTTTCTCCACCGTCAGCGTCTTAGGGTCCTCCACTATCTCGCCAACTACGGCATAGGTACCCGTCAAATCGATGTTTTCGCGCTTGGCACGCATTGCAATGGTAGTTAAAGTGCACGCTGCGAGCGACTGAGCCAATATGTCTACCGGTGTTGCATACTCGCCTAACCCACCCGAAGCCTTGCCTGCATCGGTTTTAAGCGTCTGTCCTGAAGCCTCATAGGTAGCTTCTACCCTGAAGTTTCCTAAGTATTTTACAATTGATTTCTCCATTATTACTATTTTTTTATTATCGAAAGCAAAGATAATAATTTAGTTTTAATTGTGCGAAAGATATTATAACATTATGGTATTTAAACGTTTTTTAGAATTTATACAAACCATTTCACGGCTCTGTAGAAACACGATTACAACCTGACTGATAAAATTTGAGCATGTTGGACGGGAGACGTTATATGTCTGCAACATTGGAAGAGGTTACCAATCTTTAATATAAAATTATTGTTAAACAATAAATTATTGTCGTTTTAAATTTTGGAAAAATAAAATTTATAGCTACTTTTGCACTGTAGAATATAAAGTGTGGCTACCAACTCGCAATACATCTGTTAAACAAAAGGGCACTATGAATAAACGATTGTACCTTTACTGCACCTTGTTACTATGCATTATGTCCTGCATGATGCTCTATACCGTCTACGATGCGGGCAAGGCGCTTGTTAATGGATATGCCGAAGGGGCACACATGACCGACCTTGAGCTGAAAGCGCAACAGGACAGCGTCTATGCAAAATCACAAGAATACAAGGCCATAAAAAGGAAACAATTGGAAGATGAAGACTGGGCTACTGCCACACCCGTATCGTTTAAGGTTGGCTTGCAGGCTCCGCCAACAACTTTCATTAACCAGAAAACCGGCAAGCCAGAGCGGGTCTGGATGCGTACCATAGATGTTAACTATAAATCGCCGCACTATTTCCTCGCCGTAAAAGGACTGAGTTTCTTGATTATGGCAGGACTTTCGCTGACGATTTTAATACTTGCGTTTAAACTTATAGCGCGTTTCCGCAATTCGGAAAATATCTTTCTGGTACGCAACTTGAAGCTTATACGGAGGTTAGCGTTCTGTACGCTCATCTATTATGTATTGTGGTGGACCATAACATTGGTTGAAGTGTACTTCATAAAGCAGTCGTTTAGTCTTGAAGGGTGCAACATCGACCTAATAAGTACGCTCGAACTGCCCAACGGTCTCTTTGAAGTCCCATTCACGTTCATCGTGTACGAGGTATTCTCAATCGGCGTTAAAATGCGAGAGGAAAACCAATTAACAGTGTAGGAAGGGAATAAAGATGATAGTAGTAAACCTTGACGTAATGATGGCAAGGAGGAAAATGTCGCTAAACGAACTTTCTGAACGGGTTAACATTACCCTTGCTAACTTGTCGATTCTAAAAACCGGAAAGGCAAAAGCCATACGCTTCACAACGCTTAACGCCATTTGCGAAGCACTGAACTGCCAACCGGGCGACATATTAGAGTTTAGAGAAGGCGACCAGGGGCAAGAGCTTACATGCTAAAGATTAGCTCCCTATGTATAATGAGGTGTACTATCGAAGAATAAATGATAAAGAAATAAAGAATAAGAAGAAAATAAATATCTACTTTAAGCATGAATAAAATATGAGAATTAAAAACATTTTTATTGCACTTTTTGTGCTTTTTACAACCAGTGCAACAGCACAAAACGAGATGGGAGATATGCCAAAAGCCCCCATCGACGCTGCTGTTAAGATAGGACACCTTGACAATGGGCTAACCTATTACATTCGGAAAAACAACTATCCGGAGGGTAAAGTAAACTTCTACATAGCACACAAGGTAGGAGCAATACAAGAACAAGACAATCAGGACGGTCTTGCACACTTGTTGGAACACATGGCTTTCAATGGGTCAAAGCACTTCCCCGACGATTCCGTGGTCAAGTTCATGGATAAAACAGGCGGTGGCTGGAACGCATACACTACTGCCGACCACACTGTTTACTTTCTTACAGGTATCAATGCCAAGCGTCCTGCACTCGTAGATTCTTGTTTGCTCGTATTAAGCGACTGGTCTCAGGGACTGACACTCACGGCTGACCAAATTGAAACAGAACGAGACGTGGTGCACAACGAGTACCGCGGACACAACGCCATGCAGCGATTGCTACGTGCTGCCAATGCCGACTTGTTCCCAAACAGCATCTATGGCCGGCGCACAGTCATTGGAAGCATGGACGTTATAGATAAATGTAATCCTGAAACACTGCGTGCTTACTATCGCAAATGGTACTTCCCTGGCAATCAGGCTATCTTTATTGTGGGCGACATCGACCCTGACAAAGTGGAAGCCAGCATAAAACGCCTGTTCGGCGGGCTGAAACCAGCCAAGGAAGCAACCAAAGCTACACCTGTAATGGTGGACGACAACGACAAGATTCTATATGCTTTTGGCAGCCATAAAGAGGTTTCACAAGAGATTTTCCAACTCTACCGCAAAATAGAATACATTGCTCCGGAAGAGAAGAACTCTCTTATGTACCTCTACATCAAGCCAATGTACTCGCTTGTAAACATCATGTTCAACAACCGTATGCAGAAAATTGCACAGGCACCGGAGTCAAACATCACGGTTGCACAAGGCAATGTAGATGGCTATGCAGGTCAGACTATCACTCGTGACGCCGAAGGTATCGTGGTGGTTCCTAAGCCTGGCAAAGAGAAAGAGGCTATGGCACAAATCATTCGTGAGATGAATCGCATCGGACAGTATGGCTTTACCGAATCGGAATTTAAGCATGCGAAGGAAGCTTACAAGGCTTCACTCGACAATCGTTATAACAATCGTGCGACAATAACAAACGACAGCTACGCCCAAACGCTCATCAGCAACTTCCTCGAAGGCGAACCTTACAGCAATATAGAGCAACTACACGAACTCTACGGGCAGGTTATTCCAATGCTTCCGCTGGCTACTGTCAACGAAATGGCAAAGAATTTAATCAACGTAAACGAGAAAAACTTTGCTATCAGCGTGATTCTTCAGGAGAAAGATGGCAAGACAGGCTTTACAAAAGCAGAACTTCCAGGCATCGTAAACGCTGCTCGTGCAGAGAAAGTAGATGCTTATGTGGACAACACAAAGGAAGAACCTATGATGTTAAATGAGCCAAAGCCGGGCAAGATAGTAGGTGAGAAAGTGTTAAAACAGTTCGGTGCCAAAGAATTAACGCTCTCTAACGGCGCGAAAGTCATCTTGAAGAAGACCGACCTTAAGGCAAACGAGATTCTTATGATGGCTACTGCAGCTGGCGGAAAGAGTATCGGCAAGAACGAAAACCTCGCTATGCGCAAGCTTTGGGACGATATGGCAAGCATACATGGACTTGGAACGAAAGACATCAACGACCTTGCCAATATTGCACAGACCAAGACTACGAACGTAGAAGCAGGCATAAGCAACGACCTTCACTACCTTAGTGGCTCTACTGTAAACCAGAATTTAGAGACATTAATGCAGATGATAAACCTCAGTTTCACTGGGATTAAGAAAGACGAGAACTACTATAAACTCATAACACAGTACATGAAAGGAAAGATTGAGGGCAAAGCAAACGACCCGGAAATGGTCTTCCAGGACTCAGTAATGTATTATGAGCACAACAAACAGCTCGACGTACTCTCTCCAGACCCTAAAGATATCGACAATATCAACTACGACCGGGCACTCGAACTCTATCGTCAGCTCTTCAATAATGCCTCTGAATTCACCTTCGTGTTCGTCGGAAGCTTCGACGAAGCAACCATTCGCCCGCTCATTGCAAAGTATATTGCCTCTCTCCCATCAAGCAAAAAGAAGGCAGAACTGGCAGATATGCGCAACTATACAAAAGGAAATGTAGAGAAGAGCTTCAGCTTTAAGATGTCGAATCCACAGAGTAAGATTGTCGATACCTATCGTTCTGACAAGGTTCCATATACTCTTGAAAACTTATTAAATGCGAAAGTGCTGGGCCAATACCTCTGGAATAAGATGTTTGAGATTATCCGCGAGAAAGAAAGTGCGGTGTACACACCAATGCCAAGCGTTAGCCTTGAAAACGACTTGAATGGAAACTACCTCGTAATAGGCTGCGAACTGGCAACCAATCCGGAGAAGACAGCCATTGCAAAGAAGCTCGCCAAGGAGATTATCTACGACGCACAGACGAAGATAACCAACGACGACGTGGCAAGAGCAAAGGAGTCAATTCTTAAAAACCACTCTGAAGCGTTGAAGAAAAATAGTTATTGGTTGAACGTTCTCTCTGATTATGCTACCTACGGTATTGATAGAGCCAACGGTTTCGATGCCGTCATGAAGGCGATAACACCGCAGACACTTGGCAATATAGCCAAAACTGTATTGAAATCTGGTAATCATATCCAGGTAACAATGAATGCAGAGAAACTTGATAAATAAAGAAATAGAAGAAAAACGGCAACTTCTCGTTGCACCGAAGAAGTCTTCGAGGAGTGCCGCGTTCATAGTAATTATATAATAACTGGTAGCCCCTTGTTCTTTATAGTTATTCGCGCAGGGGGACTTGCATTTTAATTTAGATTTTGATTTTATGACATTTAGATGGTGGTGCTCTGATTACTGGGAAGCAGTTAGTGCACAAACCGCAAGAGACTGAGAAGTTTTTAGTGGTGCTGGAGCATAAAGAATCGTCTTTACACCTATAAGTTCTCTCGTAAGATGATAGATAATCTCCAGAAAAATGATAGGGAATGCACTTTATACAGTGCGTTCCCTATTTTTTGTATCGAAAAATATTAAATCCAAATCTCTAAGTTTGCAATTCATATTGCAAACTTAGAGATTTGGGATTAATGGTGTGATGGGTGGAAAGAGTTCCTCGATGAACGAAATCTCCTGAACTCAGGCAAGACAAACTAATAACTTAAAATGGTACTGCATAATCATAGTGGAATGAATGAAGTTGATAAAAAGAAGTTCATAGATGGATATTCCTGAATATAAAAAAAGGTAGGCTGGAATTACCAGCCTACCAAATGTACATTACGAAAAAGTTTATAAAATTGTATTAAGCATTCTCACTCCAGTCCTCCTTGCTCTTGCGAACATAGCTTTGGTAGCGGAGTTTTGCCATTTTCTCTGCCGCATCGAAGAGCTCTTGTGCTTCAGTTGGATAAGCTTTCTTGACAGAGAGATAGCGAACTTCACCCAGCAGGAAGTCTTGGAACTTGCTCCAGTCTGGCTCCTTAGAGTCGAGAGAGAATGGGTTCTTGCCTTCTTCTGCCAGCTGTGGATTGTAACGCCACAAGTGCCAGTAACCGCTTTCTACGGCGCGGCCTTCTTCTGCCTGGCTCTTACCCATACCACCCTTGGCTTTCAGACCGTGGTTGATACATGGAGAGTAAGCGATGATGAGTGATGGACCTGGGTATGCTTCAGCCTCGCGGATAGCCTTGAGGGTTTGTGCTTGGTCGGCACCCATGGCGATTTGGGCAACATATACGTAACCGTAAGTCGTTGCCATCAAACCGAGATCCTTCTTACGGATACGCTTGCCCTGTGCAGCAAACTGTGCAATGGCACCGAGTGGAGTAGATTTAGAACTCTGACCACCTGTATTAGAGTAAACCTCTGTGTCGAGCACGAGGATATTTACATCTTCGCCAGAAGCGATAACGTGGTCGAGACCGCCGTAACCGATGTCGTAAGAAGCACCATCGCCACCGATAATCCACTGTGAACGCTTTACCAAATAGTGGTCTAATGTTTTCAATTCCTTGCAGATTGGGCAACCAGCTTCGGCACCTGCAGCAATCAGCGGCTTCAATGCCACACTTGCTTCCTTAGATGCGTCGGCGTTGTTCTTGGCATCAATCCATGCCTGTGCTGCAGTCTTGAATTCTGCTGATACGTGCTCTTCAGCCATAGCATCGTTCAAGAGCTTGGTAATACGTTCGCGCATCTTCTTGTTGCCAAGTGCCATACCCAGACCAAATTCGCAGAAGTCTTCGAACAATGAGTTGTCGAATGCAGGACCTTGCCCCTGTTCGTTGGTTGTATATGGAGTTGAAGGTACTGATGCAGAATAGATGGAAGAACAACCTGTAGCGTTGGCAATCATTTCTCGGTCGCCGAACAGCTGAGAAACTAACTTGACGTAAGGCGTCTCGCCACAACCTGCACAAGCTCCGGAGAACTCGAATAATGGCTGGGCAAACTGTGAGTTCTTGACGTTGCTCTTAATGTCTACCAAGTGCTGCTTTGTCTTAACATTCTTAACAAGGTAGTTCCAGTTGCCGATTTGATGCTCGTCGTGTGTGAATGGAACCATTGCAAGTGCCTTGCCATTCTTGTTACCAGGGCAAACGTCAGCACAGTTTCCACAGCCTACACAGTCGAGAATGCTGACCTGAATGCGGAAATGCATACCTGCCATAGGCTTCGGAACTTTCATCTCCAATGTCTTGTCTTCAAATCCTTTCACTTCTTCATCGTCGAGAACGAACGGACGGATACAAGCGTGAGGGCAAACGTAAGCACATTTGTTACACTGAATACAGTTTTCGGAAGTCCATTCCGGATAGAAAGCCTCAACACCACGCTTTTCAAACGCAGCAGAACCGTTCTTCATCGTACCGTCTACCATATCGTACTTGATGAAGTCGGAAACTTTCAGCAAGTCGCCCACCTGACCGTTGATAGGACGGACAATTTCCTTAATGTATGCAGGAGCATCGTCGGTTGCATCTTCTTCATCGTCTGCAAGGTTCGCCCAAGCTGGGTCTACTGGTAATGTTTTGTATTCGCCACCACGGTCTACGGCTGCATAGTTCTTATCAACCACATCTTGTCCCTTATTGCCGTAAGACTTAACGATAAATTCCTTCATCTGCTCAACTGCCAAATCAACAGGGATTACTTTCGTAATGCGGAAGAATGCACTCTGCAAAATAGTGTTGGTACGGTTGCCAAGACCAATTTCCTGTGCAATCTTTGTTGCGTTGATGTAGTAAACGGTTATGTTATTCTGAGCGAAGTAACGCTTAATCTTGTTAGGAATGAAGTTTACAAGCTCTTCGCCTTCGAAAATGGTGTTCAGAAGGAAGGTGCCGTTCTTCTGCAAACCACGAATTACGTCGTACATACGTAAGTATGCCTGAACGTGGCAAGCTACGAAGTTAGGTGTATTTACCTGATAGGTAGAACGGATTTCGCTATCACCGAAACGCAAGTGAGAGCAGGTGAAACCACCAGACTTCTTAGAGTCGTAAGAGAAGTATGCTTGGCAGTGTTTGTTGGTATTGTCGCCGATAATCTTTACAGAGTTCTTGTTGGCACCGACAGTACCGTCAGCTCCCAAACCATAGAACTTAGCTTCGAACATACCTTCGCCACCCATCGGAATTTCATCAATCAGTGGAAGAGAGGTAAATGTAACATCGTCTACGATACCTACCGTGAAGTGGTTCTTAGGTTCGGCAAGTTCAAGATTGTTGAATACAGAAATGATGTGAGCCGGTGTGGTATCAGATGAACCGAGACCGTAACGGCCACCAACAATCAATGGTTTGTTTTCTACATCGTAGAATGCGCTCTTAACATCAAGATACAATGGTTCACCTTCTGCACCGGGTTCTTTCGTTCTGTCGAGCACTGCAATGCGCTTCACTGTCTTTGGAACAGCGGCGAGCAAGTGCTTCACAGAGAATGGACGATAGAGATGGACAGAAATCATACCAATCTTCTTGCCTTGCTTCATCTGATAATCGATGACTTCACGAGCAGCCTCGGTAGCAGACCCCATAAGGATAATGATATTTTCTGCATCTTTAGCACCATAATAAGAGAAGAGGTGGTATTCACGACCAGTAATGTCCTTAATCTTTGCCAAGTAGTCTTCAACTACTTCTGGAATATTCTCGTAGTATTGGTTGCAAGCTTCACGATGTGTGAAGAATGTCTCTGGGTTTTCAGCAGTACCACGGGTTACTGGACATTCCGGAGAGAGTGCACGGTCGCGGAAACGTTTCACATCTTCTGGGTCGAGGAGCTTGGCTACTTCGTCCTGGTCTATCATCTCAATCTTCTGATATTCATGAGATGTGCGGAAACCGTCGAAGAAATTTACGAATGGAATGCTTGTCTTCAATGAAGCAAGGTGTGGAACAGCTGTAAGGTCCATTACTTCTTGCACTGAACCAGAGCAGAACATTGCGAAACCTGTCTGCCGACAAGCCATAACGTCTGAATGGTCGCCGAAGATGCACAATGAGTGTGTAGCGATTGTACGAGCTGAAACGTCGAACACGCAAGGAAGCATTTCACCTGCAATCTTATACATATTAGGAATCATCAACAACAAACCTTGTGAAGCAGTAAATGTTGTTGTGAGTGCACCAGCCTGCAGCGAACCGTGCATAGCACCTGCAGCACCACCTTCTGACTGCATTTCCTGAACTGTTACAGTCTGACCGAAAAGATTCTTACGTCCTTTTGCTGACCATGTATCAACATGTTCCGCCATTGGAGAAGACGGAGTGATAGGATAGATAGCTGCTACCTCTGAAAACATGTAGCTCACATGAGCTGCAGCTTCATTACCATCACAGGTAATGTACTTTTTTTCTTTCGCCATTGTCTTTATTTATTAAATGTTTCTATAATGTTTTTGGTCTGTTTTGTATAGGCCTGTTTAATATCAAATTCTTCTTTTACTATATTTATTGTAGTTTTGTTTTGTGCTTGCACTTCAGGCTTCGTATCAATATAGAAATCCAAACAACCAAAGTGGAATTTTATTGTCTTTCCCTATCTCTGTATTATAGCGAGCGTAAATAGTTTCGTTGTTTAAACGCATCTTTACGTTTTCCGCATCGCAAATCCTGAATCTCTTATTTTCGTCTATTATATAATTTCCTTGTTTGTTTCCTTCGTTCACCAAATGCCCAGACAACAGAGCATTGACAAAGAATGTTTCCATTACATCTTGCTGTTCTACATGTATGGGATATATTGCGTAAATAAGATTGGAATTGTTCATTATCACCTTTGCTGGCTTTTTAGGAAATTCCTGCCCAACAGTATAGATAATGTTTATCAAACGTGAATCTGATAAATACTTAATGTAGTTCATAACAGTTGCACGACTTGTATTTATCTCTTTAGCCAAATTGCTTATATTAGGCGATTTCGGACCTTCTAAAGCAAGTAGGTAAAAAAGTTTCTTAATCTTTGTAAGGTACTTTAGTTCTATTTGTTTGATAAGCAAAATATCCACTTCGGTCATCATGTTCATTGTCTTCAGCAGATTTTCAGAATAATTTCTGTTTTCCAAAAAGAAAGGATAATAACCATGATGAATATAATCCTGAAAATATTTTAGTGGGCTAACCTTTGGTAATATCTGCCTTGTTATCTCTTCGTGGTTTTTGATGATATCGTCAAGTGAGTAGGAAGGGAAGTTGTGTCCTGACATATAGTTTAGGAATTCTCTAAACGAAAAGCCTCTTAAATTATAGCTTTTAACGATTCCATTAAGCTCTGGGTTTTCTTCCTTCAGGCGCATGACACTCGAACCAGTAAAGGCTATCTTTAGTCCTGAATAGCTATCATAGCACTTACGTAGGTCATAGCTCCAATTAGGCTGTTTGAAAATTTGGTCAATAAGCAATACTTTTCCACCACCTCTATAGAATTCTCCTGCAAAGTCGGCAATCCCTCTTTCCTGAAAATAGAAGTTATTCATATTTATGTAAAGACACTTCCTGTCGTTAGCTCCAAACTTCTCTTTCGCATACTGAAGAAGAAAGGTCGTTTTCCCTACGCCCCGTGTTCCTTTTATGCCTATCATACGATCGTTCCAATCTATTTCGTCCATAAGCATACGCCTCACAGGAGCATAATTATGTTCCACTAAGTAGGTGTGAGTACGGAAAAATGCATCCATCTTACTAACTGCTAAATTATTTCATATCCTGACTAATACCACCAGAGAACACATTTACAAGTGCGTACACCTAATAATATTATCGTGTGCAAAGATAATATTTATTTCTTTAATTTGCAAACTATAGATTGCAAAAACAACCTTTTTACTATTATTTATATTTTGTCTTCTTAGATATTTGCTATACCTTTGCATTAAAAATCCAGCAAATAGAAAATAAACTTTCGGCATTCTCGCATAAACATAATGAAGAAACAAGATGACACTTCACATATTTAACCCAGAACACGACATAGCGTTAGCACAAAATAATTCTAACTACACCCCATCAAATGCTGTATTGCAAATACGTAACGACTTAGCTTTCATACCTTATATATGGGCTAATCAAGGCGACCTTATATTAGTAAATGATGTTATGATGGCGAATAAATCTGTTGAAGTGCTACGATTGAAGAAAAAAGAGATACATTTTATTGATATAAATACTTTAGAGCAACTCTTAAACAAAATAGATACCATTCAACCTTGGGGGTGGGATTGTACAATAAAAGAGCAGTTAAGACGATTGGGAATATCGCCAATGCTCTTGCCTTCTGATGTGCAACTTTCTAAAATACGCTACCTAAATAATAGAAAGACATCTATAAATTGGCTGTCAAATTTGAAAACATTGCTACCTAAAGACACGATGGTAGGAGAATCTTACTTTTTTAATAATATTGATAATTTGTGTTCAAAAGCCAAAGAAATAGGAAATGCCGTTATTAAAGCTCCTTGGAGTGGTAGCGGAAGAGGATTACGATTTACCGACAGAGAAATATCTACTGTTCATATAAATTGGGCAAGAAACATTATAGCACACCAACAAGGCATTATCTTAGAGCCATATTACAATAAGGTACAAGATTTTGCAATGGAATTCTACGTAGACAATAAGGTAAAATATTGCGGCTTATCTATCTTTCAATCCTTACATGGCGCATATATAGGAAACATCATTGACAATGAAGAAAGAAAACGCAGCCTATTAGAACAGTATATCGATTTAGGATTATTAGACGCGATAAAAATTGCTTTAATAAACCTATTGGAATGTAATATTAAACACAATTATAAAGGATACTTAGGTATTGATATGATGATAGTTGAGGACAGACATTTATCCTATTCCGCAACTATTCCGTATCGTATTCATCCTCTCGTTGAAATAAATTTTCGACACACAATGGGACATGTCGCTCTATCTCTTAACAATGAACATAGTATACAAAATAAAATAATGCAAATCACATTTGACGGATCACATCATTCTTTAAAATTAGAGAATAGCACTAATCTAACATTTGACATATATCCAAAATACAAAAAATAAGATGACAAGAGCTATTAAACATGTAATGATTAGCATTATTCGTGCTATTATTTTTCTTCTATGTGCTAACGAGGAATGTTTCTGTTGATTAAATTCAGAATACAGATCGTAACGATGTTTCTTCCTGTTACTTTGCGTTTTTTTCATTATTGAAGATAGATGTTATCCTAAAGAAAGTATCTTTTCAGATACTTTCTTTTTACATTTTAGTAATCTATCTAAAATTTAAAACTTAATTGTACATCGACTAACGAGTAGTTTGGTTTTGCCAAACTACGGTCGTGAACATAAGCATATTCTGTAGATAGTCGTACGCTCTTGTTAAAATCATAGTTCAGACCAACCTCGTATAATGTGCGTTGCTTCTCTGCACCTTTAGAAGGCTGATACATATCGTAGCGTGCTTTTCCATATAATTTCTGCTTTATTATAGGGGCTATCACCAAAGCATAGACTCCCTGTGCTTTATTGCCATTGCTGCCTATATTACAATCTTTTGCAGCTGCATCGTTTGTGCTTACAAGCGATTTCGCAAAAGCTTCTCCTGTAGAATGTGCATATTCTGAACGGAAAGTCCAGTCGTCAACTACATATTCGGCAGAAATTGCATATCTACGTTGTTGCAACTTGCGTACGCCTGATTGCGGTACACCGTAGGCATCTGTCCATGTCCCCTTACGGGCATACGAACCTGTCCAACCAAACCAGCCAATGCGCATTCCCTTTACAGGCATAACCCAAACACCGCCGATAATATTCTTTTGTTCGTCTACGTCCTTTACGTTAATTCCTTGTCCGTTGAACACGCCAACCTGATAGTGTAGCAAGTTTCTGCCAGCAGCATTCTTCAACAAATCACCTTGAATTTGAACACCAATATCGCGCCCGTTTGAACTATGTGTTCCTGCTCTATCCGAAAATCCTGCGAATTTGCTAACTACTTGAGAATAGCCCATAAAGCCTTGTGTAATGGGGTGAATTGGATTTTCAAAAGTGAATGGGTTCTTAAACTGGCCAATCTTTACGCGGAAGAAAGTGTACTTCTGCCATTCGGTAAATAAATCAACAACACGTGGCGATGAACCTAAAGTCGATGTATTGCCATTAAATTGGATTTGGACTTTCCATGCCCAATCATTAAACAGCCTTCCATCTATAGAAACACGACCCAAACGCAGATTGAACGAATTAGATTTCGCATTATCTTGTGTTGTCAATTGATACTGCGCAATGCCATATCCCGATAGTTTCACATTGTCTATCCACTTCGTCGTCTGTGCAGACACATTAGATGTAAGAAACGCTATGGCAGCTAACATAAAGATTTTTTTCATATAATCGCCCTCGAATATTAAGTTTATAGTTTCACCTTGCAAAGGTACAGACATTTTGTAAAAAATGAGAACTATTCTTAAAACTTTCACTAAAAGCCTCACAAAATATGGTGTATAAACTCTTTTATACAGCCTATGTTGCATTACACAGTAACAAAAATCCTGCATTAATACTTCTCCCTTTTACTTAGCGTACGATGCGTAGGTCGAAAAAAATAGCTAACTTTGCAGCAAATTTATTAATATGAGCAGGAAAAGAAAAACATTACCTATATTAGAAAGTGTAAAGATAGAGTCGGTTGCTGCCGAAGGCAAATGTGTGGCACACGTAAACGACATGGTTGTGTTTGTGCCGTTCGTGGTACCAGGCGATGTTGTAGACTTGCAAGTGCGCAAGAAACGCCACAGCTATTGCGAAGCTACGGTGGTAAGAATGATACAACCAAGTCCCATTCGTATAGCTCCTAAATGCAAACACTTTGGAGTTTGTGGCGGTTGCAAGTGGCAAAACCTTCCTTATAAGGAACAGTTGGCTGCCAAGCAACAACAAGTCCTCGACCAGCTAAAGCGCATTGGCAAGGTTGAACTGCCGACAATCTCTCCCATCTTAGGTTCTGAAAAAACAGAAGAATATCGCAACAAACTTGAGTTTGCCTGCTCTAACAAACGTTGGTACACCAAAGAAGAATTAGAAGTATTGCCCGAAGGCGTAGGATTGGGACAGGGGGCAATAGGCTTCCATATAACGGGCGCATTCGATAAGATTTATCCTATTAATAAATGTGTGCTCATGGACGACTATTGTAATAAGGTAAGGAATGCCATTTACAACTATGCCGTGAAGCACGGACTTAGCTTTTACGACATCAGAGAGCAGCACGGCTTGTTGCGCGACATTATGATGCGAAACTCCAACACCGGAGAATGGTTGGTGCTCGTTCAATTCCATTACGATGAAGCAAGCGATGAAGCGCGCGCAATGGGTTTGATGCAGTTCATAGCTGATGAATTTCAGGAAATTACTTCATTGCTGTATGTAGACAACCAAAAGGGAAACGACACGTTCAACGATTTGGAACTGACCGTGTTCAAAGGCAACGACCATATGTTTGAACTGATGGAAAACCTTCGTTTCAAGGTAGGGGCAAAGAGCTTTTACCAGACCAATACCGACCAAGCCTACCATTTATATAGTATTGCACGCAGTTTTGCCAACCTTACAGGCAATGAACTGGTTTACGATTTATATACGGGCACGGGAACCATCGCAAACTTTGTGGCAAAGAAGGCAAAGAAGGTAATCGGCATTGAATATGTACCTGAAGCAATAGAAGATGCTAAAATAAATTCGAAGATAAACAACATTGTTAATACACTGTTCTATGCGGGCGACATGAAAGATATTCTGACCGAAGAGTTTATAAAGCAACACGGTCGCCCCGAAGTAATTATTACCGACCCGCCTCGTGCCGGCATGCACGCCGACGTGGTGAACGTAATTCTGAGCGCGCACCCACAACGAATTGTTTATGTAAGTTGTAACCCCGCAACACAGGCTCGCGATTTGGCACTTTTGGACAAAGATTATAAGGTTACAGCTGTTCAGCCTGTCGATATGTTCCCCCACACACCTCACGTAGAAAACATTGTTTTATTGGAAACAAAGGGAATAGAGAGAGCATAACGTAGTATATTGACGTGAGTTCTACGAATTGCTATTGTTTGTAAATAGGGCTATGTTTGTACCCCACGAGTGGGGTATGTTTTACTTATCCTACAAGAATAACTGTAACACCGCGGGCAGCTTGTGCCCCCATTACCAAAGCCTGCTCTATGTCGGCTGTCTTGCTCGGTCCAGAAATAAAGACACCATAGCCGTAGTGTGGCATTTGTATGCGCTTATAGGCTTCGTGCATATTGCTAACAATATTGTCTTTATCAAGCAAGATAACTAATTCTTCCGAAATAAAGCACACGGCACGTTCTTTCATTGTCTGCGGTATCCATACGCACCCATTCTCGGCTACACCTAATTCGCCTTGAATAATACCCACGTCAGTTCCATTTAAGTCTGCAGCAGACGCAATTGTATCAGGATTCAAATCAGCTTCTATCCCGTTTATGCTCGATGCAAATATCTTTGCATTTGGATAGGTCTCCCGAATAACAGAGTTCAAATCGTCGCTACTTTTTACTTCCAGAACCTTAGCACCAACTGTTTTAGACATTTCTACGAACTGGTTGGTAACATCGCTGTAAACAATACCATCTACAGGTTTACTTGGCATATCGAATTGTCGTACAACATTACGGCGCAATTTATTGAGTAATTCTTCTTTCTTCATCTTGGTCTTCGTTTATGAAAACATAAAACATTTATTCTTTCCCTTCAGTATTCTCCTCTTCCATCATCTGTTTGTAGAGTTCATGGAATGGTTTCTTGGGAAATCGTGGCATATCGTGCCCTACACTCCATGGATTTAACTTTATATCCATAAGTTTCTGCGGTACGATGTTTGCGATATGGGCGGACCTCGTTGCTATATTGTAGACCGTTGGGTGTTCGTACAATGCAGTCATTCCAACAGCCATGTATTTCTTTTCTTTGTTCTCTGTGCCAAAGCCTTCCAGCTCCTGACGCCAATGATATATCTGACTGCCTGGTGCTACCTTAACAGGACAAACCATGTCGCAACTTAAACAGAGCGAGCAAGCCGAAACATTTCCGCTGTGTTCCTTCGGATTGCTGAGCATTCCGAGATTTACACCGATAGGTCCAGGAATAAAATAACTGTACGAATAGCCCATTGAGCGACGATAGACAGGACAAGTATTCATACATGCACCACAACGAATGCACTTGGCAGTCCGCCAATGCGCTGGGTTCGCAATGATGTCGCTTCGTCCGTTGTCTACCAGAATAACGTGCATTTCACCACCTGGACGAGCTTTACGGAATTGAGAAGTAAAGGCAACAGAAGGTTGTCCGGTTGCGCTTCGAATTAACAAACGTTGAAATACAGCCAGCGATTCGTAGTTTGGAACAACCTTATCGATACCCATTGACACGATATGCAGTTTCGGAATGGAAGTACTCATGTCAGCATTGCCTTCGTTCGTGCACACCACGCAATCGCCCGTAGCGGCTACACCGAAGTTACAGCCCGTCATGCCTGCTTCGGCTTCTATGAACTCCTGACGCAGACTGTAGCGTGCACATTGTGTCAGATAGGTTGGATCGTGGTTGCCAATCTCTTTCGATATACCTTTCCTTTCAAACAATTCGCCAACCTCGTCGCGTGTAATATGTGCTGCCGGAACCACTACATGAGCAGGCTTCAAGTCCATTAGCTGCAAAATGCGTTCACCCAGGTCGGTTTCTACAACGTCAATACCTTTCGCCATAAGGTATTTGTTCATTTCGCACTCTTCGGTAAGCATCGACTTAGACTTCACCAGCTTCCTCACGCTGTGGTCTGCCAATATGCTGTATGCTGTTTCGTTAAACTCTTGTGCATCTTTTGCCCAATGAACAATAACGCCATTGCTTTCCAAGTTCTTTGAAAACTCGTCCAGATAGTCAGCCAAATGTGTCAGTGTATGTTCCTTTATCTCGCTCGCATGTTCTCTTAAATCTTCCCATTCGGGAAGCATTGCAGCTTGTATGTCTCGTTTTTCCCTAAGTCCCCAGAAGGTCTGGTCGTGTCGGGTTACTCTTTCGGGGTCTGATATAAACTTTGCCGCTTTCTTTGCATGACTTGTTGCCATCTCTATTCCTCTTCGTTATGACCTAAATACCAGCAGCCAAGATTTCAGCTACATGCTTAAATTGAATATTGTAGTGCTTCTTGTGTGCCACTCCTTGCATGTGCATTAAGCAAGAAGAATCTGAGCCGGTTATATATTCGGCGCCTGTTTCCATGTGTCGCTTCACCTTATCGTCGCCCATACGGCTGCTCACATCTGGCTCTTCTATGGCAAACATACCGCCAAATCCACAACATTCGTCTACTCGTTCGGGTTCTTTCACCGTGATGCCTTCTTTAAGTTTCAGAAGGTCTACTATCTTGCTATATCTTGGAATATGCTCTTCGGAGGGCGAACTCAATCGTAGCTCGCGTACTCCGTGGCACGAGTTGTGAACAGTAACTACGTGTTCGAATCTTCCTGGCAATTCTTTCACTTTTAAAACATCGTGCAAGAATTGCACCAATTCTAATGTCTTCCCGGGCGTAGAGCATTTTTGCTTATGAAGTTGAGGGTGGTTGAACTGCACGAAGGCTGCACACGATACGCTTGGAGTTACTATATAATCATAATCCTTAAATACATCTTCGAATTTCTCCACGAGGCTACCCGACATACGCTGGAAACCACCATTCGCCATTGGTTGTCCGCAACAAGTTTGTCGTTCAGGATACTTCACATCAAGGCCTAATCCACGCAGAAGCTTATAGGTTGCCATGCCTACTTCCGGATATAATGCATCAACATAGCACGGGACAAATAATCCTACTTTCATAAAATAGTTACATCTTGTTAGCTTTTTATTGTACAAAGGTAGAAATAAAATAATAAATATAAAAGGAATGCACCTATAAAACTACGTGCAATAGAGTATTTTTGTTCCTACAGTACTTTATAAATTAAAGGCGCGGTATCTTGGCAAGTATGCCACCTATGTTATAATGGATCTTATTTACGGATAGCATAGAAATTCCCCAAATAGACAGAACACTCAGATAGACAATATTCATGTCAAAAACAAAAAAGTGCCATAGTTAATATTATCTATGACACTCTATAGTTACCTTCTTTTTCCGAAACATCTGTGTGGTACCACCAGGAATCGAACCGGGGACACAAGGATTTTCAGTCCTTTGCTCTACCAACTGAGCTATGGCACCATTTATAAACTCTATTAAAGTTACCACTTTCTATTTTGCGAGTGCAAAGGTACTGTTTTTTTTTTATTACTGCAAATATTCTGCAAAACATTTTAATACTTAACATTTATTTACAATAATGAGGAATGTAGCCACTATTTACAATGAAAGCATGTAGCCAGAAAAAATGATATAACCTCTTTGACAATGTAAAACCCACTGTTCTACAACGTAAAACCCATTGTTTTACAATGTAAAACAATGGGTTTTGGTATTCCATTCTTGCACCTATTAAGTTTCATCTTTTCTCTTCTGAAAACCTATCTAAGCATCATATCATCATTTATTCTTAGGAACAGCCTCAAATAATACATTATATCTTATTCAACCCAGCCTTGCGCAGTCAACTGGAATTCGTTCCCATCTCTTGCAATAAGGTATTCGCCCAGTCTGCTCTCCGTGATATAACCTATCTGGTGAATATTTTTGAGCGATGCTACCTTTGCATGGTCTCCAATAGGAATTGTAAAAAGAAGTTCGTAATCTTCCCCCCCATTCAATGCTGCCGTTGTAAGGTTCATATTAAACTCTTCACAAGTAGTAGCCGTCTGGTAATCTATGGGTATTTTATCTTCATAAATACGACAACCCACGTTACTTTCTTTGCAAATATGTTTTAAATCGCTTGCAAGACCATCAGAAACATCAATCATTGAAGTCGGACTAATATTGGCATTACGAAGTTGTTCTAAGACTTCGCCAGGTGCTTCCGGCTTTAATTGACGATCTATCAGATATTCTTTACCCACGAAGTCTGGTTGGAAGTTGTCTATTATAGCACGCTCGTTATTCAGAAGCTCTATCCTCTTTTTATCATTATTGGCATGTGCCTGCTTTAGCTTTTTATTAAATTCTTCTACCTGCTGATAGTAAACAGCTTTCTCTCGTTCTAAAATTTGCAGTCCCATGTAGGCAGCTCCAAGGTCGCCAGAAACGCATATTATATCGGTTGGTTGTGCATCTTTTCTATATACAATGTCTTCTTTTCCGCACTCGCCAATACAAGTAATATTAATAGCCAGTCCCGTATAAGAAGACGTTGTGTCGCCCCCTACAATATCAACATTCCATTTGCTACAAGCTGTTCGCAGACCTTCATAAAATTGGTCAAGGTCTATTACTTTAATCCGCTTCCCCACACCTATTGAAACTACTATCTGGCATGGACGCCCATTCATTGCAAATATATTAGTCATTGCAACCATGGCGCATTTGTAAGCCAGATGTTTCATATCAATATAAGTAAGATCGAATTGAATTCCCTCCATAAATAAATGGGAAGAGACAAGAATCTCCTTATCTGAATAACGAAGCACAGCTGCATCATCGCCAACTCCTGTAATTGTAGAGGGGTTAGATGGTTTAATATCCTTTGTCAGCCGTTCTATCAGTTTAAATTCACCCAATTCTTTTATTTCCATATCCATTCTATTAGGATTATCGCTATTTAGGCTTGCCTTATCATCTCACGCATAATCGCAGTCATTAGAGGTTGTGCTTTATTAGCCGCTTCTTGAACCTCTTCATGGCTGACTTCAACAGGAGTCTCAAACCCGCCCAAGTCGGTAATTACACTCATACCGAATACCTTTATTCCCGAATGTCGAGCTACTATAACTTCAGGAACAGTGCTCATTCCCACTGCATCGCCACCCAAGTTCCGATACATTCTATATTCTGCAGGTGTTTCAAAAGTAGGTCCTTGGACACCTACATAAACACCTGATGTTATTCTGATATTCTTTTCTTTGGCTATTTCGTTTGCCTTGTTTATCAGAACACGGTCGTACGCTTCGTGCATATCTGGGAAGCGAGGACCTGTAGGAAAGTTCGGGCCATGTAAAGGATGTTCGGGGAAGAAATTAATATGGTCAGTTATAACCATTAAATCTCCAATTTTAAATTCAGGATTCATACCGCCCGAAGCATTAGAAACGAACAAAGTTTCAATTCCTAACTCGTGCATCACACGTATAGGAAAGGTAACTTCTTGCATACTGTATCCCTCGTAGTAATGAAAACGCCCTTTCATTGCCATAATATCTTTGCCACCAAGTTTTCCAAAGATTAGACAACCAGCATGTCCTTCTACAGTTGAAACTGGGAAATTTGGGATATCGCGATAAGAAAATTCATAACTATCAGTTATCTCTGAAGCTAATTGTCCGAGACCTGTTCCGAGTATGATTGCGGTTTTCGGACTTGCCTGCATTCTTTCTTTTAGCCAAGATGCTGTTTCTTGAATTCTTTTGTACATAGGATAATATTTTTTCATTGAATTTATCTTCTTCGTTAAGCATAAACTTAACTTGTATTGGCAATGCATATATGTTCTCTCTTACATCGTCGTTTAACCCTTCCAATCTCAATAATCGAGCCTTATCTTTCTCGGTTGTAATAATTATTTTCGGACTTTCCATTACGGCAAAAGTTTCATTAATAATGGCAACGTCCTTTAGATTAAAAGAATGATGGTCGGGGAACGTTAATGTCTTTATATGTGAGGTATCTACATAAGAGCTTATATCAACTTCCAATTGCTTTGGCAAGGCTATACCAGTAAGCAGCAATATATTCTTGTTAGAAATATCAGTTAGTTGAATTTCTTTTTCTTTGGCAACATTTTCAAATACAGGTATAAGGCTACAATATTCAAGTGTGGTAAAGAATAGTTCTTGAAATGGATACAAGTTCATTGTCTTACTCAACACTCGATAATCTATAGGATTTAACTCTTTGGGGCATTTTGTAACAATAACAATATCTGCTCGGATCTTGCCGGAGAGAGGTTCGCGTAGACGTCCAGCAGGCAACAACTTATCATAAATAATAAGTCGATGATAATCTATCAATAAAATATTTATTCCTGGCTTTACATATCGATGTTGGAAAGCATCGTCGAGCAACACGACATCGGTATTTTCCGTTTGTTTGTCTTGCACCAATCTGTCTATACCTTCACAGCGATTCTTATCTACTGCGATGTAAATATCAGGAAACTTCTGCTTCATCTGAAAAGGTTCATCGCCAATCATTTCAACAGGAGTATCGTTTTCTGCAAGCACATAACCTTTACTCTTCCGCTTATAACCTCGTGACAGTACTGCTACTTGTGCTACATCTTTCAATAGTCGTACAAGATATTCAACATGCGGGGTCTTCCCTGCTCCACCAACGGTTATATTACCAACAGAAATAACTGGCACATCGAAACTACGACTTTTCAACACACCGAGTTCAAAAAGTTCATTACGAATCATTACCCCTAATCCGTAGAGCCAGCTTAGCGGTAACAATGCTCTGTGTATTTTAATAAAATCGCCTTCCATTCTTATTTACTGCATCTTGTAATATAGGCTACGCAACATAAGTACCTAATTTATATTAATGAAGTAAGGTATTCTTGCTTGAATTGCCGACTGCTGATTTAAAGTACGCAATATGGAGAATGGTTGGTATAGCATTCCCAGCGAAGAATGTAGTTGTTCGCTAAGATAGTTATCTTGTACATAGTCCCCAAATATCTGATCCAACCAATTAACGGGAGCAGGATAGTTCTTCGTATAGTAATCCTTTATTTTAGCCAACTGCACTGCCTTCTGTACGGCTTTGTCCAACCCTCCAAGTTCATCGACTAATTTTATTTTCAATGCGTCTTCTCCTGTATAAACATGTCCCTGGGCAATGGTTTCTACTTGTTGCATTGTAAGTTTCCTTCCTTGAGCAACCCTGTCTTTAAATGTATTGTAGCCACGGTCTATGTACACTTGCAGCATTCTCATTTCATCTGGAGTTAAAGGGCGCATAGGAGAAAGGAAAGTTCCATTCTTGTTAGTCTTTACTTCATCGAATTTAATTCCTAATTTCTCTGAAGCCAGACCGCTAAAATCGGGGAACATACCGAAGATACCTATCGAGCCCGTAATCGTTGTAGGTTCAGCAACAATCCAGTTTGCAGGCACCGACATATAATAACCACCTGATGCGGCATAACCTCCCATACTTACAACAACAGGTTTCACTTTCTTTAACTCCATTATTTGATGCCACATTTGTTCTGATGCAAAGGCTGAACCTCCGCCGGAATTAACTCTGATAACAACTGCTTTCACATCGTCATCGTCCATTAATTCCTTAAGATCTTTGCAAACATCTTTACCTACTATGTTGTGCTGGCTTAAAGACGTGCCTGATACGGGAGCGTCTACGATGTCTCCATAAGCATAATACACTGCTATTTCATTGCCATTCTTATCGGCTTTTACTGTTTTCAAATCGGCAAGTGATACTTGGTTAATGTCGTCGCCTGAAGCTATTCCTAACCGTTTCTTTATCTCATTCCTTACTTGGTCTGTATAAAGAAGTTTGTCTACCAGCTTCATCTTTAGATAGTCGGTGGGATTGGCAAACGTTATAACACTGTCAGCATATTCGTTCAGTTTGGCAATAGGAATATTTCGACTCTCGCCAACACCTTTTAAGAGATATTTCCAAATCCCATTCAAATACGCAGAAGTCTGCTGCCTGTCGGCATCGCTCATCTTGTCGCCCGTAAACATCTCCGTCGCACTTTTGTATGTACCTACCTTAGACACTTGCACTTTTACTCCAAACTTTGCCAACATATCTTTTAGATAGATGCGCTGTGTTGATAGACCGTGCCAATCCAACATACCTTGCGGATTCAAATACACATCATTTGCAACCGAAGCTAAATAATAAGTTCCCTGTGTATAGCTGTCGCCATAAGCTACAATCCATTTATTGCTCTTTTTGAAGTCAATTAAAGCATCTCTAATTTCTTGTAATGCGGCATAAGAGTTTGGGACAAACACTCCTGCTTCAAGATAGATTCCTTTTATATTCTTGTCTGCTTTGGCTTTCTCTATGCCAGAGAGAACATCTTCTAAACTTGTTTCATTTGCTGTTTTACCAACGAACTTGGTTATAACATTCTCTTCTGTCCGTTCATTTAATGGTCCTGATAAATTTATTACCAATACCGAATTATTCTTTATCTCAGTCGTACTTTCGCTCGACAACACCATACCGAAGATACAAACGAAACCAAGGAGCAACGTTACTAACACAAAAAGGAACAAGCCAACAAATGTGGCGAAGACATTCTTAAAAAAGTCCTTCATAAAGGCTGATGTTTTATATGTTTTTGTTTAAAGCATTGTTGGTGTCATTTCATTTATTCCACCATTCAAATATTATCTATATGCAAAGATAGGCATAAATAGCCAACATTCCAAATTTCAGTTTAAATCTTTAGCTGTTAATAGTTGTACATTCCAAATCGAAGTGCAACAAACAGCCACGTTTTTTCATGGTCTCTAATCTATGAAAAACACCGCAGGTTTGCCTTGCGGCCAGGGCGCGTAGCCCTGAAGAGCGATACCGGCAATACAAAAAAAGGAGTCCCCTTTGTGGGCTCCCCAAGATTAATTATCTTTGTATTGTAATGTATAAACAATTAACCTCGGAGCAAAGGTAGCAATGATACAGAAGAAAATAAACAGAAGACAAAGGGGAAAATTGAACTTTTCAACACCGAAGCAGGAGTTTTACAAATATTATGCGTAATATTGCACTTGCTGGTTGATTCGACACCCAATGCGGCAATAAAAGGATTATGTATTTTCATGTTAATTACGCCGTCTTCATCATCTTTTTTCGATACGTACCTGTCGCAGAAGCCTGCTGCATAAGCTTTGACATACGAAGCAACTATTCCTCTTATTGCCTTTTCTTTATATTCCATAAGGTTCTATTTCTATGTTTCTCTAAATCTAACACAGTTCCACTTTGTCCATTTGCTGCTCTTTGTCGCAGTAATGGCACTTCAATGTGCCTGCCACCTTGTCTACTACATTGAATATTGTAGACACTGGCTCGTTGTTGGTGATGCACTTTGGGTTGTTGCATTTCACAATTCCATGCAGTTCATCGGGCGTTATAACTTGTTTTTTCTCTACCACTTCGTAATCGTGAATGATGTTCAGAATGATATTGGGAGCCACTACCGAGAGGCGAGATATTTCGTCGTCAGTGAAGAACTTGTCGCTTACCTTGATGATTCCCTTGCACCCTACCTTGGAAGAACTGAAGTTGTAGCCGATGGTAACAGGGGTTGAAAGGTTCTGAAGTTCAAGAAGATTTACCACTTGGAAAGTCTTTTCGGCAGGTATATGGTCGATTACGGTGCCGTTTTCTATGGCGGCAACCAGACGTTCTTTCTTGTTCATTTCCATATTCTTCTTATTTTATAATGGTTGTATCTGTCTTTACTTTGTCCATTCCTATGCCGAGGCAGTAGGCAAAAATGGCTTCGCGGGCGAAAAGTCCGTTTTTGGCTTGCTGTATGTAATAGGCGTGCGGGTTGGTGTCTACGTCGTATGCTATTTCGTTCACGCGGGGCAGTGGGTGCAAGATGCGCATATTGGGCTTTGCAAGGTGCAGCATATCGTTGCGCAGAATGTAGACGTTCTTCACACGTTCGTATTCCATAAGGTCGGAGAAGCGTTCCTTTTGCACACGTGTCATATATAATATGTCGGCACCGGCAATAGCTTCGGGAGTGAAATCTTCCTGCTCCGTGTATCGAATGCCGTGCTGTTTGCAGAATATCTTGTATTCTTCGGGCATGGCAAGCTCGGCTGGTGCAATGAAGTGGAACGTAGGATTGAAGTGGCGCATCGCCATCAGCAGTGAGTGAACGGTGCGTCCGTATTTAAGGTCGCCGACGAGATAGATGTTCAAATTCTCTAATGTGCCCTGCGTTTGATTGATGGTATAGAGGTCGAGTAGGCACTGTGAAGGGTGCTGGTGGGCACCGTCGCCAGCATTCACAATAGGTACGGGCGACACTTCCGAAGCATATTGCGCTGCTCCCTCTATGTAATGGCGCATCACGATGGTATCTGCGTAGTTCGCAACCATCAGTATGGTATCCTTCAAAGTTTCTCCCTTGCTCACGCTCGATGCCTTTGCATCAGTAAAACCAATGACTTTCGCCCCCAAGCGGTTGGCTGCTGTCTCGAAACTAAGGCGTGTACGGGTGGAAGGTTCATAAAACAGAGTCGCTATAATGCGACCTTTCAATAGCTCACGGTTAGGATGCTTCTCAAATTCCTGAGCCATTCGAATAAGGTAGAGAAGCTGTTCCTTATCCAAGTCCTGAATGTTCACAAAGTTCTGTTTCTCCATTGTGTCATGTTGAATTGATCGTTTTCGAGCGTAAAGGTACACAATTTATTTACTACCAAAGAAGTTTTATAAAAGAAAATATAGATTAATTGCATTCTGAAAAAAACACTTCGGTTTTATTTTGCCTTCTCATCTATTTGCCTTATCTTTGCAACCTATAACACTATAAATAGGAATGCAAAGACACTTTGTACATGCTCTGTGGGCTATTTTAATATTTGTCATAAGCTCCACTACCATATTTTTCGTGTCGGTGTGGAACGGATGGATTGGTTATATGCCTGATATGGAAGAGCTTTCAAATCCCGTAGACAAGTTCGCTTCGCAGGTTTACTCTGCCGATGGCAAGCTTATCGGCACGTGGAATCAGGACAATGCCAACCGTGTGGCAATAGACTACAATAGCCTTTCGCCCCATTTGGTGCACGCTTTGGTGGCTACCGAGGACGAAAGATTCTATGAACACTCAGGCATAGACTTCATTGCGCTGGCACGTGCCGTGCTGAAACGTGGTGTCTTGGGGCACGACAATGCAGGTGGTGGTTCAACCATTACGCAGCAATTGGCAAAGCAGGTGTTCTCGGAAAAGGCACACAGCATGTTCGAACGTGCATTGCAGAAACCCATTGAATGGATTATTGCCGTGAAATTGGAGCGCCACTTTACGAAGGAAGAGATTATTGCGATGTATCTAAACTACTTCGATTTCCTTCATAATGCCGTTGGAATAAAGCGGGCAGCTAACATTTATTTCAGTAAGGAACCACGGCAACTCTCAGTTACCGAGGCTGCAACCCTCGTTGGGTTGTGTCAAAATCCATCATTATATAATCCTTTGCGACACGAAGAACGCTGTCGTATCCGTCGAAACATAGTGTTAGGGCAGATGTGCAAGTCTGGTTACATCACTCGCGAAGAATATAACGAACTTGTGCAGCGTCCGCTTGGCATAAAATTTTCAAAGGAAAAAAGCATCAAAGGTGCCGGCGATTACTTCCAGGCATTCTTGCGTCAGTATATGATGGAGAAGAAACCTGAACGCAAGAACTATCAGGAATGGCGCTTGCGCGACTTTGTGCTCGACTCTATTGCATGGGAAAAAGATCCTCTTTTTGGTTGGTGTAACAAGAATACGAAGCGGAATGGCGAAAACTACAACGTAAATACAGATGGCTTGCGCATATTTACCACCATCGACACACGTATGCAGCAGTATGCCGAACAGGCTGTACGTAAACATGTTGGTGGCTATCTGCAGAAAGAATTTAATATTGCTAATCGATATAAGAAGAATGCTCCATTCTCGACGAATATCTCGCGTAGTACCATAAAAGCCATTCTCAACCGTTCCTGTCGGCAGAGTTTAAGATACCTAAGACTGAAAGAACAGGGAGCGACACCCGACGAAATACGACGCAGTTTCCGTACGAAACACGAAATGACGCTCTTTACTTATCATGGCAGCGTGGACACTTTGATGACGCCAATCGATTCCATTCGATACTACAAATCGTTCTTGCGGGCAGCCTTTCTGAGTATGGAACCACACACAGGAGCCGTTAAGGCTTACGTGGGAGGGATTGATTACGACCACTTCAAATACGATATGGTTATGGGCGGACGGCGCCAAGTGGGTTCTACCATAAAGCCTTTTCTTTATGCGCTCGCCATGCAGAATGGCATGACACCGTGTACTACTGTCCTCAACGTGCAGCGTTCGTATGGCAACTGGACGCCCCGCAACGGCTCAAAGGCACGCTACGGGCAGCAGGTTCCGCTGCGCTGGGGACTGCAACAGTCGAACAACTGGATTTCGGCATACCTCATCAGTCTGCTCGGACCATCTCAATTTGTTAGTATTCTGCATGATTTCGGACTGAACAATCCTGATATCGACAAGAACACATCACCCGTTCTGTGTCTCGGACCATCGGAACTTTCGGTGGGAGAAATGTGCAGTGCATACACCACTTTCGTCAATCGTGGTGTTCGTTGCGCCCCTCTCTTCGTTACAAGAATAGAGGACAGCCACGGCAACATAGTAGCTAAGTTCCAGCCATTGATGAACGAAGTCATTTCGGAAGAAAGTTCTTACAAGATGCTCGACATGCTGCAAGCTGTCGTTCAAGGTGGAACAGGTGGGCGCCTGCGTTATCATTACAACCTCACAGGCGAGATTGGTGGTAAGACTGGAACCACAAACAAGAACTCCGACGGTTGGTTCATGGGCTTCACACCACAGCTTGTAAACGGCTGCTGGGTGGGCGGAGAAGACCGCGACATACACTTCGATGTTACTGCAATGGGGCAAGGTGCTACGATGGCACTGCCTATATGGGCTTATTACATGCAAATGGTTTATGCTGACAAGTCGTTACACTATTCACCAAAAGCCAAATTCGACATTCCTGCCCACTTCGATCCGTGCCATTCTACGGAGTCTATCTCTGTAAACGGCATACAAGAGGTCTACTTTTAAGATATACAACAACAAATCAAATATACAAATATGAAAGCAATCTTACTATCTGTCTTTATGATGGGCGCAGCGCTCACGGCAGATGCGCAGGCAACTGTAAAGGTAAACTTTAACAAAAACGACACCACTATGTATAAGGAGGTGGTAAAATTAGACATGAATCTGCCTATGGGACAGGGAAACAAGAAGATAACAATTACCAAAAATGTACGTTATGTAGTGCTTGATAAAACGGCTCAAGGCTACAAGATAGAATACAATGTGGCTGATATGGTGGTTGATGGAGACAAAGACATAGCAGACCAAGTACAGGTTGCAGGCAACAAATACCTGAAAGGGGCGAAGATGATACTGCAGACCAACACCGATGGAAAGGTTGAAAAGATACTCAATCTCGACGAAGTGGCTGCAGCAGGAAGCAAAAATGCCATCGCAGATATCGAGGAACAATATAAGAAAAACCCTACGCTGGAACAGGTTCTGCCTAAAGCAAAGCTTATGATGGCTATCAGTCAGCAGTTTGAAGAGAAGGCGCTTATAGACAATCTTAACGAAAACACCTTCCTTTACTATTACGGTAAGGATCTGAAAACCAACAATAAGGAAGACAGAACCAAGCAAGGCATAAAGTTTACTTCTACTTACACCGTAGCAAACAATGGCGGAAACACCGTAGTAACAACTAACCTGAAGGACAACATGACTGAAAGCGACGTGAAGAAGATGATGATAGACCAGATGAAAAAGATGGGTATGGGCGACGACATGACTTCACAGATTGACGCAAACTGGGGACAGATGAAGGCAATGGGTATGGCTAATATCAGTGCGAACGGTACTGATACCAACACTTTCCAGCCTAACGGTTGGTTGCAAACGCAGACAGGAAAAGCCACAACAAAGATGATGGGCATGGAAATGAAGTTCGATACACAAAGCGAGATAACATATAAGAACTGGAAATAGACGGTTCGTAATTTCCTAATGTAAATATTCATCGTTCGATGTTATTTTAATAGTAAATTATTTATTAGTATTGGGCACACTGTTAGGTGTGCCTTTTTTCGTGCATACTATTTGTTATAGCGTATTAACACATGTAGCTTAATCGTCTCGTATATGTTTTTTGTATCAAACACACATACGTCCTTGGTATATGTCTTCTCGTCTATTTCCTGCAGACATGCCGCAACGACCTTGATGTCCGTAAAGTTTTCCACACTTTTGATAATCAGTTTATTATGGGCTGCCCCCGTTATCACGCTCCGCACGCCTCTCAAAGAGAGCAAAGTCAGACTGCGCTTCCTTGATTTTGTCCGTATGGAAGAATGCAGAACTGTCCATTTTATGTTTTCAAAAGCTTTTTAGTCCATAGAGTTGTATTAATCATTGTTCCTACTCTGCGGGGAAGCAGATAAAAACACAAAGTCTTTCCATTCAGAAGTAATATCCAGCAATTAAGTAATATTCATCATTCATGAATTTACAGTTGTTTAATTTCTACATTCCATTGTGAGTCGGAACGAGCCTAAATCTCCAAGACGAACTGTGGAACTATTTCCCAATGTTTCAGATAAATGGCAAAGCAGTTTCAAATTCCCAATGAACATCGGGCTATTCTTATAAGGTTGGACTATGATCATGTTTTCTTTCGGCGGAATAAAGTAGAGAATCATGAAGTAGGTCTTTGGTCATGGAGCCAGTATCAACATCTTCTTTTTATACTTGCCGGAAAGACAAAACCAATAGTAAGAGAGTCTTCTGTAAGTCCAAGAAGTCAAAGCGATAGCCTTGCAGGGGAGAACTGCTGTACGTAAGTGGGTGTTTGAGTTCACCGCTTCACAGAGATTGCCTGTTCCGTAACGACATCTGTCGTAACTCCGTTACTACAACCGTCGTATCTTCGTTGCTGTAACTGTCGTAACTCCGTTGCGCCAATTGCCGTAACCCTGTTACGATTTTAGAACTTATTCAGAAGAGGAAACAAGGGAAAATAAAAAAGATAGAAGTTTTTTTCTTGGTGGTTAAAATTATTTTCCGTAATATTGCAGATGAGGTAGTAAAATCTACTAAGAATCTTGAATGTGTTATCTTCGGATGTAATGAATTACCAAGCATATTTACCAAGTGATTTTAACAGCAATGTTAAGCTGTTGCACAGAAAAAGGTTGATGAATAAAATATATGGAATCATACTTTTATTGCTCATTCCCTGTATGACGTATGCCCAGGCGGCACCGACTAAATTATGGGGAGAAGTGAAAAACACCTCTGGCGAGGCGATGGACTTTGCCAGTATTGTGGTGATTAATCCTAATCTGCCCAACAAGATACTCGCATCAACATATACAGGTGATGATGGCAAATATCAGATTACTGTACGTTGCGACTGTGACAGTCTGATGCTTCGTGTGTCACGGATAGAAATGAAGTCTGTTGTCATGAAGATACCCAACCGTTCGGGAGAATGCAATATTGAGACAGATGCAAAAACAATTGAGTTGCGAGAAGTTACAGTAAAGGCGAAGAAAGTGTATTCACGAGGCGATACCATTAATTATAACGTAGCTTCTTTCCTTTCTTCATCTGACCAGACCATCGCAGATGTCCTGAAGAAAATGCCTGGCATTACCGTTTCAAAGAATGGACAGATTTCTTATCAGGGTAAACCCATCAAGAATTTCTACATAGAGGGGCTTGACCTTATGAAAGGTCATTACGGCATTGCCACAAACAGCATAGATCCAAAGAATGTGGGGTCAGTACAAGTGTTAGAGAGCCATCAAGACATAAAAGCTTTAAAAGGGCTGCAACCAGAGGAGCAAGCCTCTATTAATATACGGCTGAAAGAGGGTGTGAAGGGAGTGCTCAACCTGATTGCAACGCTCGGAGGAGGATATGGCAATGAGACACTATGGAACAATGCTGCCATTGCCACCTATTTCAAGCGCAACAAGCAGTTTCTTGCCACATATAAAGGGAATAATAGTGGCGAGGATTTGTCGCAGGAACTTTATTCTTTCGACGAGGACTATTCACGGACGAGCACGATTTCCTCCATTACAATGCCATCTGTTCCGGGAATAGACAAACGTCTCTATTATTTCAATCGCTCACATAGCATCACTTTCAATAACGCTTATCGTGTTGGGAAGTTTGGCGAGTTGGGAGTCAATGCGGCGTATTTTCACGACAAAGACAAACGGAGTCATTGGTCGAACATCAGCAATATCCTGCCCGATGGTTCTCAGAATGTAGTCGAAGAGGTTATGACGGGAACGGTAAAGCAAGAAAAGGCTTATGGAGACATAAGCTACTTGGACAATAGAGACCAACACTATATGAAGGAGCAGGTGAAATTTGATTGGGACAGAACTCATGCCAATAGTCGAATAGTGGCAGGGGATAAACCCATTGACCAGTTGGGCATGGTTGATTCGTATCGTCTGCTCAATAAATTTCATCTCACTAATCGTAGTTCAGAATATAAGGGTTATGAATTTCTCTCTCTCATCAACCTTGAAAAGCGTCCTCATTCTCTTGCGGTTTCTCCAAATCTTTTTTCTGAAGTTATTCCAATCGGAGTGTTGGACCAGCAAGTAGACATTCATCATTTTTCCACAGAAAACAGCTTTTGTTTGCTTTCGGCATGGAGAATAGGCGAGGTAAACATACATCCTTCTGCCACTATAGATTACCAACATAACACATTGAGCAGCTCACTGGCAAATTTCAGAAATGATTTGAAGTTCAATTTCATCAATGCTGGATTTGGAGCAAGAGCTACATATAATAGAGAGAAGTTGTATGTCTCTTTCAATATGCCCATACGATACAAGTATTTCCAACTGGAAGATATAGTGAAAGGTCAAACGACAAAGAAATCCGGATTACGTGTAGAACCCAATATTTCCCTTACTTATAATATCAATAGTAATCATCAATTAAATTTGAACTCCAATATTTCATATTCTACTCCGATTATTGAGAATTTGTACACAAACAATATCCTTACCTCCTATCGACAGCTCTCTGCATACGACGTTACAGGATTGTTTGAGGGGCTTAGTCAATCTTCTTCTTTGGGCTATTCATTCAAGAATATCCTTACGATGACTTTTGCGGGAATTGATTTGTTATGGTATCATCAGAAACCCGAAGTGCTTTATGGCTCCTACTATGATGATATTTCCATGCGCACAATCAGCCGGCACACCAAAGAAAAAGCCAACACTTTTACGGCAAAACTCCACGGAAGTCAAGGGTTCGATTGGAAACAATTGAAAGTCGGTGCATCATTATCTTATTCTTATTACGACAATCCGTTGCTGTTACAAGATGTGGTGCTTCGATATACAGGCAGGGCTATAGCTGCAAATATGGACATCACTATTGCTCCATTCAAATGGCTCTCTGTTTCTTATCAAGGTGGGTATTATCAGATGGAGACACAACAAAATGAAAGACAACGCTTGCCCTGGTTGCGTACAGTAAACAACAGTGCTTCTTTGAATTTTACTCTGCCTGCTGGAATAATGTTCTTAACCTCTCTCAATCATTATTATAACAACTTCAACAGTGGGGACAAGTCATTTCTCTTGCTGAACGCAGAAGCAAATTACACCATCAAACGTTTTAGCTTTGCACTCTCTTGCGATAATTTGCTTAATCTTAAAACATATTCGTATTCGAATAAGTCGGCTCTCACCGAAACTCGCTCTGATTATAATATCCGTCCTCGCTCCATATTGCTGAAAGTTAGATTTAGAATAATATAAAACCATTTAAGATATGAAAAAGCTCTTTATTATCATTGTTTATATGTTCATGTCATTTACAGTTCATGCACAGATAACAGCTCCGTTTCCGCAAAACCTTCAAAAGAAGAGTGCTATTGACACGGCACGATACAAGGTTACATATAATTTGAAATATAAAAATCATCCCGCCGACAAAAATTATCTCAGCGACGTGCGCAATGTATATATAGGGAAACGTTATGTAAGAGATTTTAGCGACATCATATTCCATTTTGATTCACTCTGCACAGAAGCCTCCAGGCATGGAGCTGTGACACGAAGCAACATTCAAGGAAATCCATGGCCAATAGAATTAATCGTTGAAGGTGACAAAAAGGCAGACATTAAATATCGTATGCCACTACAAACTGGTGTGTTGAATTTCCAACAGGATCTGTCTCAGTTCAATTGGAAATTCATAGAGGGAACAAACACGATTATCGGCTACCCATGCTCGAAGGCGACAGTCTCGTTTGCAGGCAGAAATTATACGGCATGGTACACTCAAGAAATCCCGTTGCCATTTGGACCATATAAATTCGGTGGTCTCCCTGGATTAATTTTAAGAATACAAGATAGTGAAGAACAGTATATTTGGGAGGCTATTGGCTTTGAAAGATCAAACGCCCAGATATTGACATACAAATATGAAGGAGAGAAAAAATGCTCTGTAGAAGAAGCGAGTAAAACAATCGCTCGCATATTCAAATCACCGCTATCTTTCATCTCTGCAAGTATGGGCGGAGGAAAAATCACAATGCTTGATAAAAATGGAAAGGTAAAGAAATCAAATGATGCGGATAGTTATACCATTCCATACAAATCGTTAGAGATTGAAGATGAATAAAAATCAAATCGATCAATATATCAAAATCTGTTGTAAAACAACTGACATGTTTAATAAATTAAAATCATTTATTATGGAAAAGAACAGCATGGTTAAGCTCTCAAGAAGTGCTATGGGCGTACGTGAAATGTAACCGCATACAATTGGATTAATAAGACTTTTCCACTACAGGGACAATAAAGGACTATATACGCAAACATTTACGTCCTGTCCGATAAAAAAGAAAAAGTCTTTCTCCTTTAAGGAAAAAGTATTATTTCCAATAGAATATCCATAGATCACCGCCTGGCAGAGTTTAGTGGACAGAGACTATTGGTGATTGGAAAATGGATACCATTGTAGGAGAAGATGGCAAAAGGAACCATTGTTACCTCTCATAGAAAAGAAAAGTTATTATATGCTCATGAAGAAACTTAAGGAAAGCAAGCCTGATGTCCCTTTAACTGGGACTGTGGTAAAATGCTCAAAGGAGAGGTTAATTAGAAAGAATTATACGCAATTTTATACTTACTTATGGAATCCCGCCCCATTCCTCCTATCCTTGTTAAAAAATCTTTAAGTGAAAATATTCTACGTTTTTTTGTTTTTTATTTCAAAAAAACATTTTACCTTTGCACTCGCAATTGGGAAACAAGACAATTTTCCCCAGCAAAATGGTAATCACCATTATTTTAGGAGAGATGGTAGAGTGGTCGATTACAGCGGTCTTGAAAACCGCCGTGCTGAGAGGCACCGGGGGTTCGAATCCCTCTCTCTCCGCAGGAAGTACTCTGGAGAAGACTTCAGAAAACACTTCACAAAATCAGTAAGTATCGTAGCTTCAATAAGTTACGATACTTTTGTTTTATACTTACATGTTTTTTCAGAGTACGTAAGGAGGGTGCCGAAACGCCCAAAATACTCTCCTACGGTTACAATCTGGTTACAAAAAGATGAGCCGAATAAAAATTGTAACCAAGAGTACGTACAGAGATTGTTTAGAGTACTTATATGTTGCTGTTATTCAAATGATTATGTAGAACTTTGCAGTGGGATATATGGAAGTTCATTCCATCCATTTAGGCGATAAAATTCCTTTCGATGTGGAACAATTTCCCATGAATCCAGCTACAATTAAAAACAGTCAATGTATGAAATCAATTTTCAGAACAGTCTTCTATCTCAGAAGCAACTATGTAAACAAGGAGGGCAAGACCCCTGTGATGTTGAGGATTTACCTTAACAACGAACGGTTGTGCATAGGCTCAGCCGGGATCGCCGTTGAACAGAACCAATGGGACAGTACGCGAGAACGGGTGAAAGGACGCAATACCGAAGCCCTAAGCATGAACTTGCAGTTGGACAGCATCCAAAACGACCTGCAAACCATCTATCGCAAGTTGGAAATGACGGACGACCTGTGCTTGGAACGCATCAAGTCTGAGTATCTCGGCAGGCAGGACAATGTCTGCACACTCATGCAGCTTTTCGAGAAGCATAATACGGACATACAGGAACAGGTTGGTGTCTCGGTGAGTGTGGCAACGTTGCAGAAATACAACGTGTGTAAGAAACACTTTGCGGCCTTCTTGAACGAAAAGTACAAGCGTTGTGACATTCGCCTGTCTGAACTGACATTCACCGTCATTCATGATTTTGACATTTATCTGCGTACAACCGCTGGGCAGAATCCCAATACGGCCACGAAAACGATGAAGACTTTCAAGACCATCACCATACTGGGAAGGAAGATGGGCGCGTTGAACCACGACCCGTTCATAAATCATCATTTCCACTTGGAACCGGTAAACCGTGGCTTCCTCACAGACGAGGAAATCATGAAGATTGCCAACAAGGATTTCGGTATCAACCGCCTGGAACTGGTAAGGGATGTTTTCATCTTCTCTTGCTTTACAGGTCTGGCATATATAGACGTGTCCAACCTTACGCCGGACAACATCGTTACGCTTGACGACAAGCAATGGATTATGACCAAACGTCAGAAGACAAGCGTGGAAACCAATGTGCTGCTTCTTGACATTCCTAAGCGTATCATCACCAAATATGGGCATAAGACCTATCGGGACGGTAAACTCCTTCCGGTACTTACAAACCAGAAGATTAACGCTTATCTCAAGGAAATTGCCGACCTTTGCGGTGTCAAGAAGAACCTGACCTTCCACCTTGCCCGGCATACATTTGCCACCATGTCTTTGAGTAAGGGCGTTCCGATGGAAAGTGTATCGAAGATGTTGGGGCATACTAACATCAAGACCACACAAATATATGCCCGCATAACCAACAAGAAGATAGAGCATGATATGGAGCAACTCGCCGATAAGCTCGGCAAGTTCAATAAGGCGATGGGCATCCGATAATATAATAATGTATAACCCTAAACCAAGAAGATTATGACAACTAAGAAAGAACTATCCTACTTCCGTCTGAAGTTAGAGAACTACCTCAGTGAGCATTTCCCCGAAATGCTGAGTGACAAACCATTCATAACGGCAAGAGCCGACGAAGCTCTTACCACCTACTGCGATGCAGTGGCACAAGGCTTCTCGCATCCCGAAGCTGAGAGTATGGCAAGCGAAGTGTTGTATAGAGGACTGCATTTCTCAAAGTACGATACGCTTGTGTCTGTCTTGGAGAATGAGTTTGAGAAAGAACTGCCCTCTCCACTCCCCGAAAAGCTCTCCCCGATACTTCTGAAGAACAAGTCTGTGCAAAGCGTTTTCGACAAGTATGAGCTGACGGACAACTTCGGCGCAAGTCCGGAATATGAGAAACTCTACACCGAACTGACAGGAACAATCGTTCTGCTCATTGAGGTCAATGGTCTGCCAACGATAGGCGGTGAGAACATGACTTGATGTAACACCATCGGGAGCTTTTGTAGTTTCAAGAGCCAAGATAACCACTCTTCTCCACACACCAATAATTTTACAAACACTTGGCTTTGTGTGGAAGAGTATCTTGTTATTGCTCTTGAAACTATAAAAAGCTCCGATATGAATACAATCATCATGAATCAAGATGTCCACACACCTGCCTTCATCAAGGCAGACGCATCGAACAAAACCGATAAGAACAAGCAGCAGCCGACTTCTCCCAAGCAAGTCCGCCGCTTCGGTTGGACACGCTTCATCGAACTCACTACCTTGCTTTCCATCGTTATCGGTACTATTTGGCTTATCTCGAAGATTGTAACGCCACAAGTCGTAACTGCCATCTCAGTCATTGCAGGTTTTCTGATACTACGCTTTATAGTCAGGGTAATTCTAAAAGTAACAATTATGCTGCTGAGCATTCTCTTCTGGCTGGCAATTCTCTGTGCCATCCTGCTTTGCGTGCTTTGAGAAGCACGGCTCTGTAATACCTTTCATTTATCGTTCATTAGGTGGTTATCTCACATTTCGAGATAGCCACCTTTTCTATTTCCCACTATGGGCGTTGCACTTTCGCTTCCTTTCCAATGCTCCACAATATGCGAAATGAAGAAGACGGATGCTGTTCCCTTTTTATCCGCAAAGGTAGTACGGGGCTTGTGGCTTTCAAAAGGTCTGTGCCGCTTGGTTTGTCTGGAAAATCTCCACACCTACGGGTTGTATTTTCCGCCAAAACCTTGTGCAAGCCCACCCCGCTACCTCTATTTTGCTACAAAAAGGAATCAGCATACTCCGATCTTTGGACGCATAAAAAAAATGTCGCTATGGATAAGCAAAAAGTAAATACAACATCTTCGATGAACAGCAAAGGATATAGCTCCTCCTCTCATTACCGCATTAACCCTACGGCTGAAAAGAGTGAGCAAGTGTTGGCAATTAAGTTTGTACTATGGGACGTTCCCCCTTTGGAGAGCCTTTGTAATAGCAAAGTATATCTCCTACGTATGAAACTCAATCGTGGCGAACGTATGAGCCGTGAGGAAAAGAATTGGCTATGTGAGGCGGTGAACTCTAATACCTATTTCCGCACAGCCGTTCCCCTACAAGGCTATCGCTTTGACTTCTTTGATGTACTGAAGAAATACCTTGTCAATCAGTACGGACAATGGACAGAGTATTACGCACCCGACAGAACAAGCCTAAGAGCCTACCTATATGGGCGCATCAATCAAATAGTAGAAATTCCCAAGTATTAACAACATCAAAACATATACGACAATGAAAGGAACAGAACATTTCACACGGACAATAGCCGAGTATCTCAATCAGCGTGCTATGACAGACCCCTTGTTTGCCCCTAACTTGATGAAGCCGAACAAGAATATCGAGGAGTGCATCACCTACATTCTTAATGAAGTGCAGAAAAGCGGTTGCAACGGCTTTGATGATGATGAAATATTCTCTATGGCTGTTCACTACTACGATGAGGACGATATGGAGGTGGGTAAGGCTGTTTCTTGTCAAGTAGCCGTTAATCACGTTGTAGAACTCACAGAGGAAGAAAAAGCCGAAGCAAGACAAGAAGCCATTAAGCAATATCAGCGGGAGGAACTTGCCAAGATACAGAGCCGTAACGCACGAGTGAAAAAGACCGAGAACGCAGCAACCCAAGTACAACCATCACTATTTGATTTTTAAGCCTATGAAACCGAGAAACAAATTTGAAAAGGCGGTTTTGGAACAAAGCAAGCATCTTCGCCCGATAACCAAGCAACAAAGCAGATGGGCTTTCCGTGAGTGTATAGACCACTTTGCCTACCGCCTGCCCAAAGGTCGCACCACTTGTATGGATTGTGGGCATAGTTGGACAATGGAAAAGCCAACGGACATCTGCACCTGCCCCCATTGCAGGGCAAAGTTGCTGGTCAGGGAAACCTTTGAGCGTAAATTGCAGCAGAAGCGATATTTCACTACGCTTACCGCTTGCGGAGAGTACCAAGTATTACGTATGTTCCTCCTCGTGGCTGAAATGGAGAAAGGCTGCAAGGCTGAACACTATGTGCTTGAAATCGGGCAGTATTGGTGGAATGCACAAGGACGGAAAGCATTGGTTGCCATACAACGTATATTGGGACATTATGTTGATACATTTTCCTTTTGTGCTCCTATGGCAATCCGCAACGATAACGAAGCCTACCAATATGCAGCCTATTCGCAGATATATCCTAAGTTCAAGGTTACAGACACACTCCGCAGGAATGGTTTCAAGAATGATTTTCACGATATAGCCCCGACAACACTCATTTCGGCATTGCTTTCTGACAGCCGTGTAGAAACATTGATGAAAGCAGGACGGATTGAACATTTGCGCTATTTTCTCAATAGCCCTCGAGACTTTGACAGTTACTGGAAGTCCTACAAGATAGCCAACCGAAGCGGATATGAAATAACCGACATTTCTCTATGGTGCGACTATGTGGACACACTCCGCAGATTGGACAAAGACACTCACAGCCCGAAATACCTTTGTCCTGCCAACCTCAGAGCCGAACACGACTGCAGACACGAGGAACTTCTCAGACTGCGTGAAAGGGAGGAGATAGAACAGAAGCAGCAGAAGGCAATCGAAGATGAAAAACGTTTCCGAGAACTTAAATCCAAGTTCTTTGGCATCGCTTTCACGGACGGCACTATCCAAGTCCACGTATTGGAGAGCGTGCAGGAACATTTGGAAGAAGGTGTATCAATGCACCATTGCGTATTTTCTAATGCATACTACCTTAAGGAGGACTCCCTTATCCTCTCGGCTACCATTGAAGGCAAGCGAATAGAGACCATTGAAGTATCATTACGAACTTTGGAAGTGGTGCAAAGTCGTGGGATATGCAACAAGAACACAGAATACCACGAACAGATAGTAAATCTTGTCAATGCCAATCGAGGTCTTATAAGCCGAAGAATGAAAGCAACAGCATAAAGTATGAACCATTAAATTATCAGAGATATGAAAGCAGAGATAGAAAACATCATCTATAACTATGCGGACGAGATACCGCATATTCTCATTAGGGTTATTAATGCAATAACCCTATCCGACACCAAAGAGGAGTTAAGGGCGGCTATCAACAAAATAGCCAAAGAAACGGAGCTTGACAAGTTCTTTGCCTATGGCTATGGCGCACATCACTTTTGGCTCACACATCGCAAATTATCTAATGGAGAGCCAAAGGAATACAGATTATTAAAAGTTGAATTTTAAGATTATGAAGAAGAAAGTTTACAGAGTACGGACACAATACATCTTCGAAGGAGTGTTTGATTTGGTTGCGGAGAGTAAGGAAGAAGCACGGCAAAAAGTCCTGCAAGATTGTGGGTTGGTTATGGGTGGAAGTATTCACAGCACTTTACCCGATGATGAAATAAATTGGGCTTTTGACAAACACCCCAACAAACGAATAGACAGAATAACGAAAGTGCAAAAATATCCTTCTGAATAATAGTAAAAGCCACGCAAACCGAAAATTTGCGTGGCTTCTTTTCTTTCTCTTTGAACGAGTAGGCGACCAAAGAAAAGAAGCAAAAGAAAGTCGCAAAAACTTTTTGTTATACTTGAAGTTTTCTTGAAAAAGTTATTGCCAGGTAAGCTACATAAAATTATTTATAAGTTCTTTGTATTCCTCCTGTCTTTCTTTAACAACAAAAAATTCTATAAATTCCAACAATGCAGTCTTAAAATGTTCTTGATTTATTTTTAATAAACTAGTGGAAGCGTTAGTTGAAGTATTTAAATCTAGTATGCAATCAAAATCCGCTATAATGTATTCAATTTCATCATTTAATGGATTTACCCTAAAGAAGAATGCGTCTGAGTATAATTCGATCTTATAAGAAGTTGCCTTTTCCAAATCTTTTTGGGAACTGCTACAAAAGGATTTAAGATTACTTATACACTGTATCTTATTGTTATAGACTTTACCTTCAGCACCAATAGCAATCTTTTTCTTCCGCATTTGTTCAACAATCTCATCAGATTCATTTGATCGAATCATTTTGAAAATACAACTAAAGTCAAACTCTTTGCATTGTTCACGTTCCAAGGGAGTAAGACTTTCAGAATTAATGTACTTTAGAAATACATCTCCACAATTCTGGTAATTTCTAATGGTATTAGGACTCACAAAATATCCTTTTGACGTATCAGCATTTAAATCCTCTGCTTCAATTTCATTATCATTTACTTTAACATACCTATTCAGAGTTGGTAAACCAGCTTTGAATACAAGGTCATAAGTTGCAATATTGGCATCTACATTTCTGCCATGCTTTCTGACAACGGATTTTTCTTGACCATTATCACTTGTTGAAATCCGCTCTACTCTCCAATGGGCTCCTTTACCTATTATATCTATTGGTATCATCGCAAAATAAGTTGACTACATCCTAATAAAATATTTTTATACAACTAAATATATGTCGCTATATCTAATTTTAGCAAATTTACTCATTCATAGCGAAAAATGCGAATAAAACGGTAAGAAAATGCCCTTGCAGGCGAATAAAATTTAAGGGAAGCATACTTCGTGAAGTCAGGGAATATAAAATAAGGCAAACTCCACTTGTCGCCGTTTGACTAACCCACTCAAAACTTTTCCTTTGTACCGGCAGAACGAAACATACTCTCGATAGAAGTTCCTGTCTCCAGCCTCTATCTTTCGTAGCAGCCTACTCTTGGGGTGCTTTCCATAACCAAGCAATCGCCCCACACCCACATTATAGGCAAGTAGGCTGAGTAGCAGTGCATCCTTACCATAGCCTTTGAAGTGTTCAAAGCATTTCCAAAGGTCGGCACGAAGCAGGGAGTCTGCCTGCCGTTCCGTCATATCTGCCGTAAAGTGCTCTCTCCGTTGCAGCTGATGTCCATATCCAACATACGGATAATTCTTCCAGCCGTGCAGTCCCTCAAAGTATTTCACAACAACTACTGCACGCTCAAAAGGTGGCAAGTCTGTTAGCCGCACCCTGCGCTGAGCAAGGGTCGGCTGACAGAACAGGCAGAATACACAAAGTAAAATGAAAGAATTTATCGTTCGCATCAATTACGTTCTTAGTGGCGAGAAGATGCAGGCTTGTCCTTGCCCTCTTCTCGCTCGTTATTGAAACTAAAGGTCAGCTGCTGAACCCTGCCGAAACTATCCTCCACATATACATCAATTGTCTGGCGGTCGGCTGACAGAGAAGTGTAGTACAAGCGGAACACATCTTTTGTCAACGGATAACGGTCGTTAGGCTTGAATACCGTACCATTATCCATCCTCAACATTCCTTTGCCATCGGGTTGGAAGTATCGGATGGTGTAACGGGTATCGGAAAAGTCACCGCCCCGTTTCAGTGTGCAGCGTATCTCAGCCGTCTGCCCCCTTATGATGTCCTTCTGAACCGGCATTGTTTCCACCGTAAACGGATAAGACTGCTGAATATCCAAATCCCTATCACAAGCAGATAGGCAAAACACGGCAAGGGTCAGCACACCCATTACCCATATCGTATTCAATATCTTCTTCATCTTTTCTTCTACTTAAAAGTTAAACCTTAGTCCTGCTGAAACAGCAGGACGAAAACGATGCACGTCCGTTCCAAATAGGAAACGTCCCTGCGCCTTTACAAGAAAGATAACCCTGTCCGTAAGGAACACTTCCACCGAGCCATGCACGGCACCGCCATAGACAAAGCGGGAATGGTCGAGCAGTGTTGCCCCATCGGGCAGCAGTTTTTTGTCTTCGTTCAACTGCTCATAGCCACCCAAGGCGGATATGCCACTATAGAGAAACACGTTCTTACCTCTGTCGGAGAGAACAGGGTGCATATAGCCCACCTGCAAGAGTGCATCCTTGAGTTTTACGTTATAACTTCTGTACAGCATATTCTGCTGTTCATACTCTGCCATAACAAAGGTATAATTCTCACGACCCAAATATCGGGTGAGTGATACTCCCATTCCGAAATTGTCAGCAGCAAGGAACTTTTCTCCCTTGATAAGGGGAACACTGCCCAAGACCTCTATTCCCCTTTGCTTGGGTATCAGTCGCTGTGCCTGCGATGGCAGACTGAAAGTCATGGCCACCGCAACGCATGCTGTCAGAATGATATTGTTCATCTTCATCACCATTTCAGTTTGAGGTTATCAATCTTCTTTGCCAACTGCAGGTCTTCTGCCGTTACATGGAAGGTCAGTGTACGACCGCCATTTCTCTCATAGAGCGTCACTTCAAGCTGCTTGTCTTCTGCAAGAGAAAACTGCTCGAGCGCAAACACAGCATGTTCACTACCCATGCCACGCACCTGCATCACCTGGTTATAGGCACGAAGTGGCAGCAATACTTGCTCCTGTATGGCCGTACGCTTTGCCATCTTCTTATCCACCACCTTAAAGGTGATAAAATCCACAGAGTACGGCATATTCGTACCGTTTTCCATACGAGTGTGGAAATACAGCAAGCCGTTATGGGCATACAAACCACGAAGCAGGAACTTCATACCAAACTGCTGTGCACCGATGTGCTTAATGCAGCGTCTGTCGTTCTGATAGATGGTCTGCATCATCAGCTTTACTAATACGGGCGACTCATTGCCGAGTTCCTTAAAATAGATGTCGGCACGATTGCTTGGCAGCCTGCCTTCTGTCGTAGAAAGAAAGTCTTTCATCTCGATACTTAACTTTTCCGGTTCATCGGCATATTTTACATTAAAAGCATAAAATGAGCCGTCCTCACAGATGACGCTCATATTGGTCTCTGTCTCAAAGTCCTTCACCGAAGCCTTTACACGCAGTACGTTCTCTGCATCCTCCGCCTTCCCTGCAATGATGTTCTGTGAACCTAAGTCTACATAGCGAATGGCAGAAGGGAAGATAAGATGCACGGTCTTGTCAAAGGTAACGTCAAGACCATACGGAAGTACGACACGCCCCGTTGGAATAGCACGGCTCATACCTTGAAAAAGCTCTCCCGAAGTAAGCGGACGGCTTGGTGTCAAACCATCATTGTTTTCCTGTGCTGTGGCTGTTGCTCCCACCATGGCAAGCATAGCCATTGATAAAATAAATTTCTTCATTGTTCCTTTTTTATTTGATGTTATTTTTTACTTATCATTTTCGATTGTTTTATTTGGACTGAACCAAGAAAAGGCGGTAGCCACCCTTGAGCGTTACCTTGACGGTGCGCAGTTTCTTCTGAAGCAGCTGACTTGCACCCTGCATCACCCCACGGGCAGCCTCGGAGATAATCTGGTCCTTGGCAGAGGAAGCGAAGGTAAAGGATGTACCCATTGAACCGCCGATGTTCGCCCCGACTTCCTTAAGCGCATTGATGTCCTCCGAACCTGGTATATACACACCCTCCTGTCCGTCCATGTCGTATGCCGAGAGCTTGACGCCTATGATATGTTCGTCCACCTCAATGCTTTTGACAAGCAGGTGCATACGGTTACCTTCTATCTTGGCGACGGCTATCAGTCGGCTTTGTCGTGGAATGTGCAACCCCTGTACCTTAGCAGTTTCAAGCAGACGGAGCACGACATTATCGCCCTCTTTGAGCGTCGTTGTCCTGTCCACCACCACTTTGAGTGTGTTGCGCATCGTGGGTGCAGCCGTGCTTGCGAGCGAGTGGAAGCCCAAGTTGCGTGCTTTCGTGCCATACTCCTTGATGAAGTCAGCGTCGCTCATCGGCTGCCCCAGTGAGGACACTACCTGTTTGCGTTCCGCCAAGATTTCCATTGCAGGCAAGTCGGCCGAACCTCCGCTTATATTACTGCCCATACTCTGACCTTTGTTCGTTGCCGTTTGCCCTTTACCCTCGGTAAAGTCATTACCCAAAGATGGTGCAGCTGCAGAAGCCTTGGGAAGATACCTCGCTGCCATCTGATAGCTCTTTTCCATCAAGGCAAGCTGTCGTTTCTCTTCATTGTCCTCCCTGCTGTCTTTGGCAGAGAGTTCCTTTTTAAGGTTATCTATCTCCGAACGCAGGGCTTCACGCTCCTGCTCGTGCGGGTCGGGAGCGTAAAAGGAGTTCAAGAGGCGATTGTTCTCCTCATAGCGATGCATGGAGCTTTCTATCTTTGCCGTAGAAGCAGCTGTCTCTGCACGCTGCGCCTCTGATGGAGCAGTGTTCTGGGTGAAATAGTCCGATAGTCTGCCCATCTCCTCACGGGTCTGTTCCTCCTCGTGTGCCTTGTCGCCTAATTCATAGGCTTTGAGCTTGTTTTCGGTGAGCTTTTCCGTCGTTGCCTGCGGGATGCTGTCATTGAGTCCCTGCTCCGCTGCAGTCTTATCCTTGCCCGAAGGCGCGAAGATAAACCACATCGAGAGGGCAAACAGCAGTCCCAGTCCTCCGAAGACCAAGCCTTTCTTCATTTGTTCTTTCTGTTTATTATCCATTTTCCTTGATTGTTTGATGATGTTGTAGGTAAAAATTGCCGTGTAACTCATGTAAAGTGCTGTCCGTCCGTATCGGACTGTCCGTCAGCTTTCCCGTGGGAATGGGTAGTTTCTCCTTCTTTGGAGGAAGGAAGAACTGCGCTATCATCCAAAGCGAGCAGAGCAGATAGATGAAACTCAGCCCATAGACGATTTCCTTTCTCTGCCTTATCGTGAGCCGTTCACACCGATGGCGGAGCCACAGGTGAAAGCGCAGATAGTGACGTGAGAGTAAAAAGTTTCTTTTCCTTGCCATAGCCTTATCGTTTATAAGTCTGTATGTCCCTGTTCTCCTTGACGAGGAAGTTCTCCATCAGGAAGCCTTGCGGGTTGTTGTCCGAACGGACAGAGTTCTGCAGCGTGCAGGTCGTAACAAGACTGCGCTCTGTAACGTTGCTCTGACGGACGATAAACTCCCGTGCATAAGTCGTTACCGTATAAGGGTAAGTATTGAAGTTGCAGTGGATAGAGTCCACCTCTATGCGCTGATTGACATTGCCCGATATGGCACGGTTATAATAGCCCTTCTCTGCCAAGTCCTTGTAATAGTTGAAAGCCGACTTGTCACACAGTACGAAGGCACGTTCCATGTTCTTCTCAATGGCATCCTTGTCAGGCGCAATGGTGAAGAACAGCTCATGGAAGCGACGTACATGCTCCCTTGCCTCTACGGGACGATTACGACTTGCATCCTGACTGAGGGCAAGCATGAGCGACTTTCCCTGGTCAAGCACATAGATTTTCTCCCGCTGCTCCTTAGCGAAACTGTACGAGGCATAGAGGGCATAACCACTTACTGCCACGCAGACGATGGCAAAGACAAAGGCGTAGAGCCTTATCTGTCTGAATGAGGTCTCGATATTACCAAGTGATTTGAATTCCATTTCTTTTTCCTTTTATAGCTGTTGATTAATTAAGCATAGTTGCTTGATTTCTATTTTCCTTTGAGCAGTGCACCCTTGATACGTCCACCGACATTGCCGATAACCGACCCGGCACCTGCTGCGGCATATCTTCCGCCCGTGTAGGCACTTTGTGCACCGCGCTGTGCAGCTTGATTGACATTGCGACCATAAGAGCCGATACCGCCTCCTGCTTCGATAATCCAGCCTGCAACGGTGGGAACGCAGAAGTAACCCACGATACCGATAAGGAAGAAGACGATGTAGTACCACGTCCCCGAATCAGGCAGGTAGTTGGGGTCACTGAGCGCTTCGATGTCCTTCTGTACCATCAGCACCTGTATCTTCGTAAGCAGTGCCGTAAGGATAGAACTGACAGGCAGCCACAGGTAGACAGAGATATAGCGTGAGAACCAAGCCGTGAGCGAACCTGCAAGACCGTCCCATACGGCTATGCCGAAGACAATCGGGCCGAGGATGGAAAGGACGATGAGCATGAACGTGCGCAGCGTGTCGATGATAAGCCCTGCGGCATGGAACAGCAGCTCCATGAGGTCGTGCACCATTTTCATCACCCACTGCTTGGTCTGATAGGCAGCACGCTCGGCATACATACCCGCTATCGTCACGGCATCTTCAGGTCCGATGATACCCATTTCCTCTATCTTTTGGTCGAACTTCTCGTTGGATACCAAGTAGGCTGTTTCGGGATTGCGCAGGTAGGCTTCCTCCTGCAGACGGTTACGCTTGGCGGTAAGCTCCGCCAAGTTGGTCTCCTGCTGATGCACCATGCTTTCCGTTCCCTGCACTACGGGCGAGAGAACGGCATTCATCGTACCCAGTACGACTGTCGGGAAGAACATGATGCAGAAACCCAAGACAAAGGGACGGAGAAGGGGAAAGACGTCTATCGCCTCGGCACGGGCTATGGAAGCCCATACCCGAAGGGCAATATAAAAGAGTGCACCCAAGCCCGCAATACCCTTGGCAATGCCCGTCATCTGGGCACAGAGCGGCATCATCTCATCATAGGTGGAGCGGAGCAGCTCATGTAAACTGGCAAAATCCATAAGCAAAAGTTTTTTATGAAAGTTCTTTTTTATTCTGTAGATTTACCAATACCTGCTTGCCGTATTACCATAGAGCGCCTTGACAGAAGCAAGGTTGTTCTTTTCCCTTGCACGCACGTAGCTTACGGAAATATTTTTCCTTGTGTAGTAGGACACGAGCGAACGGTTTTCCCTAAGCGTGGTATAAATACGGTCGATTGCCTGCATACGCTCGTGGTCGTTCATCGAGAGAACACCCGACTTGACGATGGACTTTAGTTCCTTGAGACTCTCACCGCTCTGCTCCAGAAGCTTGGCATAGCCCGAAGCCATTGCAGCGAGTTCCGAAGGGCGGAAGTTCTTGTCCGAGAGCATTTTCTTATACGAGGTAACGTAAATCTCCGAGATATCGCCCACCATCAGGATGCACTCCTTGACTTTGTAGGCATCGCCGATGAGGTTGTTCACCTTCTTCAGCGCATCGTAATACTTCTTGGTGTCGTTGTAGAGTTTCTCCACTTCCTTGAACCCGTCCAAGGTGTTCTTCACCGTCTTGGAGGCGGTGGCAATCTCCTTGACCGAATTGACGATGTTGCCGGCGAAGTTACCGGGATCGGTTACCACCCACTGTGCGTGGGCCTTTCCGCTGAATAAAAGGACGATGCCCATCAGCAGCATTAAAATTCTTGTTTTCATTGTTCTTTTTGTTTATGATGTGAATACTATGTTTGTCTGAATGTCCACTAAGGGATGTCTATTCAGCTTGCTGTTATAGGGATAAGTTGGACAAGTTAGTCCAAGTATTTGGACACGACTGTCTAATTGATTGGACACGTTTGTCCAATTGTTTATCCACGTTTGGCTAAACCAATACATTTTTTACATGTCTTGTCCGATTAACGATTTCGTGCAACCCGTTTCTCTTGTGCAAGCTGCCAGATAGCCGTTTCGATATCCCCACCAAGCTGTGCCGCCCTGTTCATTACCTCCACCTTCTCGGTTTCCTCCGTGGTGTAGGTGAGGTATTCCTCCATGCTCACTTCCGTGGCATAGACTGCACTCTGCATACCGCCTAGACCTATCCACACTTCCTTGTAGAGTCGGTTGGGGTCGTTGTTCTGGTTGATGGATAGTATCTGGCTCTTTTCCTTTTCCGACAAGCCGAGCATCGCCTGTATACCATCGAACTTAGTCATGTACTTGCGCTGGTCGAGCAGTATCTTGCAGTCGGAGTTGTTGATGATGCTCTCCTTGACGATGGGTGACTGGATGATGTCGTCCACCTCCTGCGTTACGACAATGGCTTCCCCGAAATATTTTCTCACCGTCTTATACAAATACTTGATATAGTCCGCCATGTTTGCCGAAGCTATGGCTTTCCATGCTTCCTCAATGAGTATCATCTTGCGGATACCCTTTAATCGGCGCATCTTGTTGATGAAGGCTTCCATGATGATAATCGTTACCACAGGAAAGAGGTCTTTATTATCCTTCACTTGATCGATTTCAAAGACGATGAAGCGTTTAGAGAGCAGGTCGATGTTCTTGTCCGAGTTCAGCAGGAAATCATAACGACCGCCACGATAGTATTGCTTCAATGTAGTTAAGAGGTTGTTAATATTGAAGTCCGAGAGTGTTACCTTGATGTCCCGTTTCTCCATATCCTTGCGGTACACGTCCCGCAGATACTCATAGAAGGTATTAAAACAGGGCGTAACACTGTGATTTGCACATATCAGTTCGATATAGGAGTTTACGGCTGAACCAAGTTCGCCAGCTTCGGTCTTTGTGATATGCTCATCGGCACTCTTCCAAAGGGTCAGTAAGAGCGTGCAGATACTTTCCCGCTTTTCCACATCGAAGAAGTAATCATCGGTGTAGAAAGGATTGAAGGAAATCGGACTTTCATTCGTATAGGTGAAATACACACCGTCCTCGCCTTTGGTCTTGCGGTGAATAAGCTCACACAATCCTTGATATGAGTTACCCGTATCGACCAAGAGGACGTGCGCCCCCTGCTCGTAATACTGGCGTACCATGTGGTTGGTAAAGAAACTCTTGCCGCTGCCCGAGGGCCCTAAGATGAACTTATTCCTATTCGTGATGACGCCTTTTTTCATAGGCAGGTCGGAGATGTCCAAGTGGACAGGCTTTCCCGATAGGCGGTCGGCCATCTTGATACCGAAGGGAGAGAGCGAATCCTTGTAGTTCGTCTCTGCCGTAAAGAAACAGAGGGCAGGCTCGATGAAAGTATAGAATGACTCTTCTGCGGGAAAGTCTGCCGCATTGCCGGGAATACCCGCCCAGTAGAGCGTTGCCGCATCAATGGTGTTGTGGCGAGGGTGGCATTCCATAAGAGCAAGTGCTGAACCCACGTCATTCTTGATCTGGCGAAGTTCTTCCTTATCGCTACTCCATGCCAATACGTTGAAGTGGGCACGGATAGAGGTCAGTCCCTGTGAGTGGGCGATATTGAGATACTCCTGTATCCATTCCTCGTTGATTTGATTGGAACGGGAGTAACGAGCCAGCGAGTGCATGTTCCTTGCCTGCTTTTCAAAGCGTTCCAAATTGGCATCGCTATCCTCGATGAAGAGGTACTGGTTATAGATATGGTTGCACGGCAGCATCAAGCCCACGGGAGAGGCAAAGGAAAGACGGCAGTCACTTCTGTCGGTGGACAGCCGTTCATATCGGCTGTCCGTGCTGACCGTTGTCGGTAGGTCATCCGTGTCGGAGAGTGTGTGTAGACAAAGCATATTGTCGCCCACACGCACAAGATCTGCGCCCAGACGGATGTCCTCCAACGAGGCGTGTCCTTCTTCAGATAAAGAGAAATACCTGTCGAGCAGTCCTCCTTTTTCATTTGTGCCAACCAACTCTTCTTCAGTCATGCGGACAATCCTTATTTGCTCGGTGTCGTTGATGATACGCTCAAACTGGTCTACTGCTTCCATGAACTTCATCACCTCGTCCTTGTTGGTGATTTCCTTGGGAATGAGGTGTCCACGGCAGAGCGAAGAAAAATTGCTCTGTTGTGCCATGCGCTGCTTGTTGGTCTTGGTAAGGAAGAGATAGACAGAATGGTGGAGATACGGACGTTCATTGAAGTGCCGTTCAGATGCACGGGCAAGGAAGCTCAGTCCGCCATCAGCGAGCTTTCCTTGATAGTCTTCCTTAATGAACCAGTCTTGCTTATGGACGATGCTGTAATTAGGTAGCACCTTGATTGCCTTGTGCCAAGCCGAGTGCATCGCCTCGTATTCGGCAGAGGTGACGGTGAAGAGTTCGGGCAGTTCCACACGGAATGCCACCGTAATGTCGGCATCCTTGCTCACCATACACCCCTGCTCGACGGAGAGCAGGGGAAACTTCGACTCCAAGGTGGTTATCTTGCTTTTATTTCTCATTTTTTCGCTTTCTTTGATTGAAGGTTACGGATAAGGTGGCAGACCGTACGGCGGTTCACAAGGTAGCGTGGGTGCATACGCACTGCTCCCTTTTTCATCAGCCCATATTGCCCGTACTTTCTATTCATGGCGAACGTTTGCCACACCACAAGGGTGGCACCCACTACGCCTATGATGAGACAGGCTATCTGACTGATGCCGCAGAGATAGAGAATGACCACGAGAATGAAGACAGCTAATAGCCCTCCTGCAAAGAGGAAGAGGTACTGCGCCTTCAAGCCCTTGAACTCTACCGTCCGGCCTACACCCTTGTTGATTTCAAATGCAGCCATCGCCTTACAGGAAGAAACTTCTCAGGATAGTGGCAGCCACAATCAAGAAGATACACGCACCGAACCAAGAGGCTGCGGTCTTGCTCGTATCGGGGTCACCACTTGAGAACTTGTTGTACACTTTAATGCCTCCAATCAGACCTACCACCGCCCCTACGGCATAGATGAGTTTCGTGCCGGGGTCGAAGTAGGAGGTTACCATTTTCGTTGCTTCATTGATTCCGGCAATGCCGTTGCCCTGTGCATACGCTCCTATGGCAGTAGCCGTCAGCAGGAACAGCATCATGATTTTCTTTTTGTCCATTGTTCTGTTTATTTTTAAGTTGTTAATGATAAGTCTTTGATGGGAGGAGACGGCGGAGCTGGCTCTGTCTTATCGTATGAGATTGTTTTACCAGTGAGCCGCCCCGTCCGTTACTCCTTCCCTGTTTGCAATATGGATTGTTTTACAGATAGTAGGAAAGCGGCTTTTCTTCCGTCGTTCCCTCGTTATTGTTTTCTTTGTCTGTTTCGGGGACAGAAGTCATTTTTGTATCATTCTCCTGCAACTCCGTTTCTTCGACCTTGCGGATGGCAGCGAGTAGCTTTTGATGGTCTTGCTCCTGTCCGAGTGCGACTTCTTTCATGTATTCCATGAGCTCAGTCCCTCGTATCGCTTGCAGCGTTTCGTGAACGTCAGTTTCGTCTTCCTCATCAAGCGCATCGTCATTCTTGTGCCAACCATTGACACGGATGATGTCCCTTGCGAGGATGCTGGACGGTGATACTTCGGGCAGAGAATCGTCTGCTATCAGGCTTTCACCTCGTCCGCCGATTTCCAATTGCAGTTCCTCACGGGCTATGGTGTCCTCATCCGGTTCGTCCATCGTATAGTCGACATTCATCTCATTGTCGTCCTCCTCAGCGGTACTTCCTGCTTTTTCGGCAGCATCTTGCCCTGCCAAGGAGTTTTGCCCTGCAAAAGTATCAGAAATTTCAGCTGATTTTTCAGACGGGGAAACGGCGGGAACTTCAGGGATAGACGGGGAAGTGAAAGGTTTGCTCCTGCCTACCAGAATATGGCGGGCACTGTCTATTTGCTCTTGGGAAACGGAGGGTTTGGAACTTACACTTTGCTTGCCGGCTTTCATTTCTTCAGTGTCTTTTCTTGGTTTTATGTTCAAACCTTGAAACAAACTCCACAGGTATGCGATGCCCAAAATCACCCAAACAACACCCAAGAAAAGGAGAATATCTAAAAGAACAGTTTCCATATTCACAGGTATAAAGTGTTTTTTAATTTCTGCTTGTCTGCAATCTCATTGATAAGCTCCTGATGAGTTTTGAGGTGATTGGTAAGGATATTCTCTATGTAAGCCGTCAACGTCGTTTCCGCCTTTGTATCGCGGAGAACATTGCGGAGTATGGTTAAGGTCTCTGTGTTGATCGTGAACCCCGATTTGTTTCGGGACCGCCTTGGAATAAAGAACTTGGCTTTGTAATCCTCCCATTGCTCCTCTGTACTTTGCAGCATAAAGTCAGCAAGGTAATCCGTATCTGTAAAATCCTTGCTGTCTTCCATAAGATGCTGAGTTCCGGACGCTGTTTTCTTTACCTGAGTGGGATTGTCCGTGTTGTCTTCCTTGGTATTCATGTCTCTTATGTAAACCTGAAAGAAAATGACACAGCAATATATAATCAGAAGAATATTGCTGAATACCAAGAATAAAATCAGAAAATCGTTTGTTGTCATAATATGTTATATTGTTATGGTTGTTTTACGCCGTTGTCTTGCCGTGGCATTGTTGAGCAGTTCCTTATGCTCTCTGAGGTGCTCACGCAAAATGTTGTCTATGTATGCAGCCATCGAGATCCGTTCACCCAAGTCTTGCAGCACGTTCCTTAGTACCTGCAAGGTCTTCACATCCATCGTGAAGGCTGTCTTTTCGCGGATACGGACAGCGTGAAAATAGCGTGTCCGGTAATCGTCCAATGAGAGTACCTGAGTCTCATGCGGCACTTTCCTTGCCCTTTCCGCATTCGTTTCTTGGAGGACGGGAGTATTCCCTTGAACCGGCATAATCTCCTTCGCCTCTTGTTGCTCGTTTTCTTCATCCTCATCGGGCGGGTCGAAGGCAAGCGTATCCTTGGGCTTTCCTTTCATCATGCCGTCCTCTGACATCTCCTTGAGCTTGGCTTCCAAGATTTTTCTCCGTTCGTCAATCCGTGCCATTGTCCGCCTCCTTCTTTAGTCTGATATGCGTGAGCAGGCTGTCAATCATCTCATCCAACCCCGTGCCTGCACGTTGGGCTTTGCCCGGAGCCAGATAAGTGGAACGGAATGCCCCACGAAAGCCGTATTGTTCCAACTCGTGACAGAAACGGTGGGCGGCATAGACGTGTTCGTCAAACAGCGTATAGCCCTCGTTCCTGATGTATTCGCTGTATTTCTCAATCAGCGTGCTCTTTACCCGTCTGTCCACCTTGTTCCAAAGGAGCATGACATCCTTAATGCGTGCCCCGGCCATCGACACTCCCAAGTCCTGCATGGTCTTGGCATAGGCAAGGCAGGAGACCATCGACTGTACGTCAGCCTCGATGGGTGAAAGGATATAGTCCATTTCCAGTGAGAGTTCCAACAGGTCGCTCGTCCCCGCATGTCCGGGAAAGTCGAAGACCACCAGGTCAAAGCGTTTCTTTGGGTTCTTGCGGATGTATTCGTCAGCCTTGGCGATGGCACCCTTCGGGTCGGCCTTAAGCACACGGTAGGAGACACGCCCCAGTGCAGAGAAATAGTTGTTCATCTGCTCGGAGACCAAGGGATCACCCTCAACAAAGGCCTTTTCCCTTTGGCGGAGCTTGTAAAAGGAATCCTGCGAAAGGTCGCAGTCCACGATGAAGAGTTCGATGCCTTTCTCATAATAGAGGATGCTGCTGACAATTTCTGCCAGCGTGCTTTTTCCGACACCTCCCTTCTGGGAGGAAAAGCCCAGAAAGATGGGCGATGTATTTGTCTGTTCCATTGCGATAGATATTTTTATTTGTTGAACTGTCTTTGGGGCGATATGCCGTTTGAACGTTTGATTGTTCGATAGAACCATCGACAGTTTGTTTTATAGTTTGTCTTGCCGATCTGTCGGTCATTTGATTTATCAATCATTTGTTCTATCAACCATTCGGTTTGTCGAGAGTTCGAGAAATCTACATCTCGAACTATCGAGAAATCGAACAATCTATTTTCCGAACTTTTTATCGTCCTTTTGAACGCTCATTCGAACGATTGTCCGCTCGTTCTGGCTGCAAAATAAAAGCTTTTTTGATTGATTTTTCTATGCCTGTGAAATGCAGGGAAATACAAGGAAAAAGAGTGAACATCATTGATAATGAGATATTTGAAAACTCGCCGTAACTTTGCAGGCGAGAATAATACATGGAGGTATACTCTTAGAAACAGACACCCCATAAGGGTGGATGCTTCAATCGTATCAACTCTTGATATTGGCAAGGTGTGTCTTTGTAACACAAACCGCCATTTGTACCACAAAGACCCTTGCCCCGAAGGGGGATGAATTACTCCAAAGTCGTAATTAGAAGACCAAATGAATATGAATAAAGGTACAGAATATCGTTTAGAACGAAAAAAGGCAGAAAAGCCTCGTTGGGACAACTGGCATGTGCGGTTGCCCAACCCCAAAGACCAGCAACGGGCGATAGATTTGTTTCAGCGTTCGGGGGCAAAAACAAAGTCGGATTTCGTGCGTGGACGTATTCTTGGAGAGAGTTTCAAGGTGATTACGGTGGATAAATCCGCAGTGGAATATTACCGGAAGCTCTCAGAATTGACGGCACAAATCCATAAGATTGGCGTGCTGTATAACCAAGCCGTGCGTGCCATCAACAGCTATCATAGCGTAAAGACAGCACAAATCCTACTTGAAAAGTTGGAGGAGTTGTCGGCTCAAATCATTGCCTTGCAGGAACAGGCTATCAATCTTACCATAGATTACCGCAAAAAATGATAGCGAAGATTTCAAGTACTGAGAACCTTGGAGGGGCACTCGGATACAACTTCAAGAAGGTGGAGAAAGGGGAAGCAAGCATTCTCCTTGCCGCTGAGTTGTATCAGGACAGAGAGGGACGTTATACGATGGAGGACGTGCTTGCCGACATGGAGGCATTGATACCCAAGAAATGCCGAACGAAGAAGACGGTGTTCCATTGTTCCCTTAATCCGCATCCGGACGAGAAGCTCTCAGATGAAACACTCACGCAGATTGCCAAGGAGTATATGGAGGCACTCGGCTACGGCAATCAACCTTATATCGTGTTCAAGCACAGCGACATCGCCCGTGAGCATATACACATCGTATCACTTCGGGTGGACAGTCGTGGGCAGAAGATTAATGATAAGTTTGAGAAACGGCGGAGCAAGCAAATTACCGATGCCTTGGAAAGGAAGTATAACCTTATTCCGAGTTCAAAGGTTACTGAGAAGGCAGTAGCAGAAACGCCCAAGGTAGATATTGGTAAAGGGAATATCAAGGAGCAGGTGGCAAGCGTTGTCCGCATGGTGCTGAAACATTATAAGTTTTGTTCATTAGGAGAACTGAACGCCATTCTGAGCAAATATAACCTTGCCGTAGAAGAAGTAAAGACGGAGTTTCGGGGAAAGAAATACGATGGACTGGTCTATGTTCCGACTGATGATAAGGGAGGCAAAATAAGTACACCCATCAACGCATCGGACATCGGTCGTGGTGTGGGCTATACTGCCGTACAGAACAGAATACAGAAGTCGAAACAAAACGTCAAACCACTGATACCAACCGTCAGGAACAAAGTGTTACAAGCTATGCGCACCTCTCCCCAGACAGAGAAAGACCTGCGGAGCAGATTAGAGGAACAAGGCTTGCGTGTGGTAATCCGAAAGAATGACAATGGAAGAATTTACGGCATTACCTTTATTGATGACGAGCAAGGTGTTGCACTCAACGGTTCACGATTGGGAAAGGGATATGCCGCCAATGTATTCAATGGCTACTTCTCCAATCCTACGCACAACCCATTCTTGGTTGAAATGCTGTATGGTGGTTCGTCTGTTCGTTTGGAACCATCGCCAACCGCTCATCCCTTGCAATCAGATACGGAAGATGGAGACAACCTTGTCGATGAACTCATCGAGGATATAGTGGGTGACTCTTTCAGATCTACGGGCAATGATGATTGGAAAGAAGCGGCATGGCAGCGTAAACTTCGCAGGCAAAGCAAAGTCAATCTCAAACGGAGGAAAAGATAAGTAGGTATTTCAAATTTTGTTTGAACAGTATTCAAACGCAATTCAAATAACGATAATACAACAAATATAAAAGCAATACGATTATGGCACAAGAAGATGATTTAAGGGCATTGGGTAAGGTTATGGACTTTATGCGAGGTATATCGGTGATATTCCTCCTTATCAACTGTTATTGGTTCTGCTACGAGGCATTTCAGCAGTGGCACTTCACACTTGGTATCATCAATAAGATACTGATAAATTTCCAGCGAACGACGGGATTGTTTTCGTCTGTCCTCTGGACAAAACTCTTTTGCGTGGTTTTTCTTGCTCTCTCATGTTTGGGAACAAAGGGCGTGAAGGAAGAGAAAATCACGTGGCCGAAGATTTGGACGGTGCTTTTCTCTGGCTTTGTATTCTTCTTTCTCAACTGGTGGCTGTTGGCATTGCCCATAGGAAAAATTGGTGCAGCTTCGCTCTATATCTTTACGCTGTCTTTGGGCTATATCTGCCTGCTGATGGGTGGCGTATGGATGAGCCGACTGCTCAAAAACAACCTGATGGACGATGTGTTCAACACGGAAAATGAAAGCTTCATGCAGGAAACCCGACTGATGGAGAATGAGTATTCTGTCAATCTGCCTACACGTTTTTACTATAAGAAGAAGTGGAACAAAGGTTGGATTAACGTGGTCAATCCATTTCGTGCCTCGATGGTGCTGGGTACTCCGGGGTCGGGTAAATCTTACGCCATTGTGAACAACTATATCAAGCAACAGATTCGGAAAGGCTTTGCCATGTATATCTATGATTACAAGTTTCCCGACCTTTCCGAGATTGCCTATAATCACCTGCTTCATCACTTGGATGCCTATAAGGTAAAGCCGCAGTTTTATGTTATCAACTTTGACGACCCACGCAGGTCTCATCGCTGCAATCCCATCAATCCTGCCTTTATGACGGACATATCCGATGCCTATGAGAGTGCCTACACCATCATGCTCAATCTGAACCGCTCGTGGATTCAGAAACAGGGAGATTTCTTTGTGGAGTCACCAATCATTCTGCTGGCAGCCATCATCTGGTTTCTGAAGATATATGAGAACGGAAAGTATTGCACCTTCCCTCATGCCATTGAGTTTCTGAACCGCCCCTATGCACAGATATTCCCTATACTCACTTCCTACGATGAGCTTGCCAACTACCTTTCTCCTTTCATGGACGCTTGGGAGGGCGGAGCGCAAGACCAGTTGCAGGGACAGATAGCCAGTGCCAAGATACCGCTATCCCGTATGATAAGTCCGGCTCTCTATTGGGTGATGACAGGCGACGACTTCTCACTTGACATCAATAACCCTAATGAGCCGAAAGTGCTTGTCGTTGGAAATAATCCCGACCGTCAGAACATCTATTCGGCTGCTCTCGGTCTGTATAATAGCCGTATTGTGAAACTCATCAACAAGAAGAAGCAACTCAAATCCTCAGTGATTATTGACGAGCTTCCGACTATCTACTTTCGTGGATTAGACAACTTGATTGCCACAGCCCGAAGTAATAAGGTGGCAGTGTGCTTGGGCTTTCAGGACTTCTCGCAGCTTACCCGCGACTATGGAGATAAGGAAAGTAAGGTGATTCAAAATACGGTGGGCAATGTTTTCTCTGGTCAAGTAGTAGGCGAAACTGCCAAGACATTGAGTGAGCGCTTTGGTAAGGTCTTGCAGCAACGGCAGTCCATGACCATCAATCGAAACGACAAATCAACCTCAATCTCCACTCAAATGGACAGTCTTATTCCGGCAAGTAAGATTTCCAACCTCACGCAAGGTATGTTCGTGGGGGCAGTGTCTGACAATTTTGACGAACGTATTGACCAAAAGATTTTCCATGCGGAGATAGTCGTGGATAGTGCCAAAATCTCCGCCGAGATGAAAGCCTATCAACCAATCCCTATAATCGCGGACTTTACAAACGAAGATGGCTCCGACAATCTCAAAGAGACTATCGAAGCCAACTATAAACGTGTCAAACAAGAGATTATCTCACTTGTGGAATCGGAGAAGGAACGCATCAAGGCCGACCCGGCTCTTGTTCACTTGACTAAGGAGTAGACCGTTTGCCAACCGATGTCTCAAAGCATCTGTTCCTTGCAAAGGTTTCCGAGAATAGATACCTTACCATTAGGAGGCTAAAGATTAATATTCGAGAGAATATCTTTCGGACTGTATATGTACGTCATTTTTTTTATCATCGGGAGTGCAGCACCTGTTGCGCACCTCCCGAAGAAAATGGATTTAATCATCCCACAGCGATGACGGGCGGCGGCTCGGGGCGTCATAGTCATCGTCGTCCTCCTCGCCGTCAAAGAAGTTGTTGCCTTTCGAGAGTGCAGGCCCCGTGGCGGGATCTTCACTGATGCCCACGCTGAGGGAGCCGGCGAGGATAGAGTTTTCTAATGTGATGGGGACCACTTTGATTTCCGGTTTGATGTAATTGTTCATTTTTTATTAATTAACTGTTTGTTTTAAATCATCGGGGGGAGCGCACCGCCCGTTTCCGTGGGATTCGGAACGTGATGAATCACGCCCCTGCGGCGTGCCGCACCCCCGATGAAGAGAGACTTCTTTTTTTATTTCACTACCACCTTGCGACCGTTGACGATATACACGCCGGTGGGAATCTGTCGGCGCACGCTGTCGTCGAGGCGGTCGGCCACGCGGCGGCCCTGCAGGTCATATACCGGACCGTTCTTCCCGTCTGTCGCACCGTCCGTCGTGCTGCCGATGCCCGTGGTCTCGCCGTCGAAGACGATGGAGAGCCGCTTGGCACCCTCATGGCTGTTGTAGCTGATGTAGGCGCGGTAGGCAGGCACCGTGACGGAGGGGTTGTTGGACGTTACCTTGTGGAACTGGCCGTCGGCTTGCAGGATGTAGGCGTGATCGGAAGTGAGCCACCAGTTCACCACGTCTTGCACCGCACCCTTGAAGTAGTAGTTGCCGGCAGATAGGACGATGCTGCTACGGTCGGCCTTCACCTGCAGGTTCTCTCCGCCGAGCTGTGGCACACCGTCAGCCACGAGCAGGTAGGGCCTGTAGGCTCCGAGCGTGCCGCTGACTTTCTCGAAGTGTACTGCGGTGCGGCTTTCCTGTCTGTCGGCAAGAGTGTAGGCCTTGAAGCCCTGCACGGGCAGCTCGTAGGGCAGGCAAAGCGTGGCCTTGCCGGCGGCGAGGGTGCGGTCGTAGGTAGCCTTCGTGGCGGTGAAGTCGAGCCCGATGGGCAGCGACTGTCCGTCGGTGAGGCGGAAGTCGTCGCACGTCCAGCCGTTGTTCTCCTTGTTATAATACACATAGTTCGGCTTCGCCTTGTCGGTCTCGCAGTAAAGGCCCGGCCACTCGCCCAGCACCTGTGCCCAGTGGCAGCTGTCGGTACGGTCGCCTTGCAACTTCTTTGTCACCTCGCCGCTCTTGAGTTGCTTCTCGACTATCCGCTCACCCTGTGCCTTGCCGCAGGCGTTGAGGTAGTAGCAGTTCGTGACGGTGGCTTTGTCGGCGAAGGTGTGGCAGTCGTTGTTGGTGTTGTCCGCATTGTTCTCGCCGATGTAGAGGCAGTTGGTCAGGGTGCAGGTGCCATGCTGGGCATATACAAATCCGCCCATGCCTTTCTGTCCTGTGCCGGTCGTGGCGTTGATGTTGCCCTTGACGACGCAGTCGGTAATGGTAACGTCACCTTTGTATATATAAGAAATCATGCCTGCCGCTCCGCAGACGTTATCGTTATGGCTGCTCGTGAGAGCGACGTCGCTGACGCAGTTCGAGATTGTGATGTTGCCATATGATTCATCAATCAATCCTGACAACCAGTTGTTTTTCGATACGATCTTCCCTTTGGTGCGCAGGTTGCGGATGGTTGCGCCATCTGCCGACCTGAAGGGGGCTAAGTTTTTACTGTCGCCGCCATTCCAGTCGAGCGTCAGCGTATGGTTCTGTCCGTCGAACGTGCCGGCGTACTTGTTAGCGTAGGTTCCCGCCATCACAATGTCCGAGCCGAGGTCCACGTCCTGCGTCAGCTTGGCGTTGAGGGTGGTCTGTCCGCTGTTTACGAGGTCGCAGAACGCTTTCCAGTCTTCCTTCGAGGCGATGTCGAAGGTGCCGGTCACGGTTACGTCCACGCTCTTGTCTTCCGTTACGGGCGTGTTGGCGGTGAAGTCGCCGAAGTTGAGCGCGTAAGTCATCTTAGGAATGTAGCCCGTGCCGAGGAGTTCCTCTGCTGTGGGCAGCGCGACGGTCTTTCCGCTGTTGGCATAGCGCATTGCCTTTACCTCGTTGTTGAGGGTGAACTTCACCTCGTACACGTGCTTCGCGGCCTCGGCAGTGAGCTGCGGAATGGTGTCGGTGCCGAGCGTCTGTCCCCACACCTGAGACTCTCTGCCCTTCTGCAACTTATAGGCTACGTAGCCGTTCCTGAGCTGCGCCTTGGTTGCCGGCTCGCCCTGTGTCTTGCCGCAGGGGTTGAGGTAGTGGCAGTTGTTGAGGGTGAGGGTAGCTTTGGTGTCAGAGTCCGAGGCAAAGGTGTAGCCTCCGCTGGCGTTGTTCGTGCCGGCGTAGAGGCAGTTGTTCATGATGCAGCTGCCGTGCTGAATAAATACGAAGCCGCCCATGCCTTTCTGCCCTTTCTCGGTGGTGGCGTTGATCGAGCCCTTGACGAGGCAGTCGCTGATGGTAATGCGGCCACTGGAGTATATATAGCAAATCAGGCCCGCAGCGTCGCATGAGGCATTGGCATAGCTGGTCGTGAGGTTCACATTGCTCACGCAGCCCGTGACGGTGTTTTCGCCAGTCGCTTCGTCGATCAGTCCCGACAGGTAGTAACCGTTCGACCGGATGGAGCCTTCGGTGCGCAGGTTCTTGATGGTGGAGCCCTTCACTCTCCCGAAGGGGGCGACGTCGTTGGTCGAGCCGGCATCCCAGTTGACGGTGAGCACGTGGTTCTGCCCGTCGAACGTGCCGCCATAAGGACTATTGGAAGTTCCCACCTTCGCGATGTCCTCGCCGAGGTCGACGTCCTTGGTCATCTTGGCGTCAATGGCGTTCTGTCCGCCGTTCACGAGGTCGCAGAACGCCTTCCAGTCTTCCTTCGAGGCGATTTCGTAGTAGTCTTTTTTGTTGAAGGTTACTGCCACGGTCCGGTCGGTGTTGACGGTGGTTGAGCCGTTGAAGCCGCCCTCAAAGGCGATGGCATAATAATGATGAGGGTTGTAGCCCGTGCCTAAGAGGTCTTTTGCGGTAAAGGTGGGCAGACCGCCGTGGATGCTCTGCCCGTTGGTGGCATAGCGCGTGGCTACTTCTTTGCCGTTGTAGGTGAACTTCACCTCGTACACCCGTTTCGTGGCGTCGGTGGTGGGCAGCGGCTCGTTGTCGGTGCCGAGGGTCTGTCCCCACACCTGCGACTCTCTGCCCTTCTGCAACTTATAGGCTACGTAGCCGTTCCTGAGCTGCGCCTCGGTGATCTTATCGCCCTGCGCTTTGCCGCAGGTGTTGAGGTAGTAGCAGTCGGTGAAGGTGGCGCTGATGCCTTTTTCCGTGCCGAAGGTGTAGCTGTAGTTGGGGGCGTTGTTCGTGCCGACGTAGAGGCAGCGAGTCAGCGTGTAGGTGCCATTATTATAAGAGACAAAGCCGGCCATATATCTCTCGCTTTCATCCGCATTGTCGGTGATGCTGCCTTTGACGAGGCAGTCGGTGATATGAACCGAGGCATCGCGGGCTACAGCTTGAACCATGCCCGCGGCGCGGGATGCATCCGAACCACTGCCCCCCGTGATGTCCACGTCGCTGATGCAGCCCGTGAGGGTGGTGGTGCCAAAGGCTCCATAAACCATTCCGGACGAGCAGTCACCCTTCGTCGTGATCTTCCCTTGGGTGCGCAGGTTCTTGATCGTGGCGTCCTTCACATACTTGAAGGGGGCTATACAGTCTCTGGAGCCGGCATCCCAGGAGAACGAGAGCGTATGTCCCTGTCCGTCGAACGTGCCAGTGTAATAGTAAAAAGAGTTATAGTTATAGGGGTGTTCTCTTCCTGCCATCACAATGTCCGAGCCGAGGTCCACGTCCTGCGTCAGCTTGACGTTGAGGGTGGTCTGTCCGCTGTTCACCCGATTGCAAAACGTTTTCCAGTCTTCTTTCGATGCAATCGTAATGGTCTCGCTCTCGTTTCCGGAGCTGCCCTGCGCCCACGCCGGCATCGTCAGCACGAGGGCAAGCAAGAAGAGGCTGAGCCTCTCGATTAAATTTTTTGTTTTCATTTTGCTTATTATTTTGGTAAAAGTTTTGTTTTATGAATTCTCGTCCGCTGCCGTAAGCGTGTCGGCCGTGCGGGCGGTCGTCGTGTTGTCGCCGCCGTACTTCTCGGGTCGGTCGTCGTCCTTTTTCTTGCCGCGCGTCATCACCTGCTCCTTGTAGCGCTTGATGTTGGCGTTGAGGTAGTTGATGAGCGGCGTGAGGCTCTTCTCGGTGCCCACCACGGCCATGGCGTTGATCAGGCGCACGGTGTCCAGATAGGCCTCGTCGCTTGCCAAGCGTGCCTTGCGCAGCGCGCCGGCTATCTGCTGCGAGCGATCGTCGGTGCGGGTGGCGAGCAGTTCTTCCACCGTGTCGTTGGCTGCCCTGAGGGCGTCGACGTAGGGTTTCAGACCGAGCAGCTGCACCTGTGGGGCCAACTTGTAGTCGAGGTCGGCCACGAGGTTCATCATCCGCGAGGTTTCGCGTTCGAGCTGCATATCGGGGTCGATGTTGTAGTCCTTGAGGTGCTGCCACAGGTCGGCGGCCGCCTCGGCCATTTTCGCCACGGGCATGCGCAGCATTCCCTTCACGGCGGTGCGGTAGCCTCGGAAAATGGAGTCGCGCTCGCGGTCCTTGGCGGCAATCTGTTCGGTGTATTGGCTTTTCTTGGAGAGGATGAGGCGTTCGTCTTCCTCCTTCACGGCTTCCTTGAGGGCTTTCACGGCGGTTTGTATTCTCGCCACGGTTTTTGCCCCCTCGTCTTCTTCTATCACATTCTCCACGTCCTTCATATAGATGAAGTGAGCGTCGTTGGTCAGGCTGTGCAAGTCAATGGTACCAACCTGAGCCACTTTGCTTTCGTTTGCCATAATAAATTCTTTTTTTTTGATTAAATGATTAAAAATGATTTCTTGTTTTTTGTCCCCTCGTTTGCCGGGGCGTTTGCCGAGCTTCGGAAAGTCTGCCGTCGTTTGCCTTGGCGTTTGCCGAACTTCGGCATTTAACATCCGTTATGCCTTGACGTTTGTCGAGCTTCGGCATTTAACATCCGTTACGCCTTGACGTTTGCCGAACCTCGGCATTTAACATCCGTTACGCCTTGACGTTTGCCGAACCTCGGCAAGGCTGTCGGCGTTTGTAGGAATGTTTTTTGAGAGGCCGGAAAGCCTGCCGGCATTTGCCGTTTTTCATCTTATTATACATATAGTTGCGTATTATCGGGCGGCCCGCCCGTTAGCGTGGGGTTCGGATGACTATTGTGAGGACACTCTTTTCCAGTCGGCTGCGCCGAGAAATTTCACAAATCTTTCCAAATCTTCCAAATCTTTTTTCATCTACATTTATTTGTTCTATTTGTTCAGATTTGTAAGATTTCTGTCCGCAGGACACTCCTTCCAGTCGGCTGCGCCGAGAAATTTCACAAATCTTTCCAAATCTTCCAAATCTTTTTTCATCTACATTTATTTGTTCTATTTGTTCAGATTTGTAAGATTTCTGTCCGCAGGACACTCCTTCCAGTCGGCTGCGCCGAGAAATTTCACAAATCTTTCCAAATCTTCCAAATCTTTTTTCATCTACATTTATTTGTTCTATTTGTTCAGATTTGTAAGATTTCTGTCCGCAGGACACTCCTTCCAGTCGGCTGCGCCGAGTAAATCTTTCCAAATCCTCCATTTTACATAAGCTTGATTTTATCTATTTCTCCTGTGACTTCGTTGCGGTGATACCATTCAGAATACAAACCATCAGGACTGAAATTTATCAGCATACCATAAGGTAGGTGGGTCAGGTTCATATAGTTCCAAAGCTGACGACGATGAGGAGTGTCAACGTGGTTAATTGCTTTCAGTTCTATAATGATATTTCCGTTTACCACCAAATCCATTCTATAGGTTTGCTCAAGTCTGACGGTTTTCCAATAGATGGGAAGCATAACCTGTTGTTCTACCTTGAATCCTTTCTGTTCCAGCAAGTATTTCAATGCCGCCTCATAGGCAGATTCTAACAGACCATGGTGATATTCGCGGTGCACACGCATAGCCTCTCCGGTTATCTCACAGAAGAACTCATACTTCTTGTTATGTCTGTCTATCAAATTCATGCTATTCCTTTTCTATTTGTTCGATTTGTCCCGATTTGTAACGTGAGGCACACTCTTTTTCAGTCGGCTTCGCCGAGACGAGTTGATGAGCCGTCAGGCGAATAAATTCCACACGGGTTGTTGAGCGTCAGCGAAAAAATCTTTCCAAATCCTACAAATATTTTTTATCATTACCTATTTGTTCTATTTGTCTTGATTTGTAGGATTTCTGTGCCGGGAGGCACACTCCTACAGTCGGCTTCACCGAGAAATTATACAAATCTTCCGATTCATCTTTCTTCGTTCGCGTCATCACCTGCTCCTTGTAGCGCTTGATGTCGGCGTTTGTCGTTTTCACCTTATTATATATATAGGGTTGCGGGGTATCGGGGGAGCACACCGCCTGTGGGCGAGCGCCCCCCGATAAGAAGAGAGACATTATTTCACAACAACCTTGCGGCCGCCGACGATGTAGACGCCTGCGGGCAGCCGGTGGCGTGCGTCATCGAGGCGATCGGCCACGCGGCGGCCTTGCAGGTCATACACCGGACCGTTCTTTCCGTCGGTCGCCTCGTTCGTCACGTCGCCGATGCCGGTGGTCTCGCCGTCGAGGACGACAGAGAGCTGCTTGGCACCTGACGCCTGCGGTGGACAGATGATGTAGGCACGGTAGGCAGGAATGGTGGCGGCGGAATTGGCCGTCGTTACCTTGTGGAACTTGCCATCGTCCTGCAGAATGTAGGCGTTGGCAGCGGCAGCGGTGGCGTTGCTCACGCCGGCTACCGTACCCGTGAATTTGTAACCTGCGGCGGGGGTCGTCATCTTGTCGGCCTTGTAGGCTTTCACCTCGATGTTTCTGCCGCCGAGCTGTGGCATACCGTTAGCCGTGATGTAATACGGCGTGTATGCCGGGAGCTTGTCGTCCACTTCCTTGAAATGGACTTCGTTTTTGTTGCCGCCCGAGAGGGTGTAGGCCTTGAAGCCCTGAGCATACAAGTCGTAAGGCAGACACAGCGTGGCTTTCTGCGCGCCATTGAAGTTGCGCTCGTAGGTAACGTTGGCGGCGGTGAAGTCGAGCCCGATGGGCATTGCCGTGCCGTCGGTGAGGCGGAAGTCGTCACACGTCCAGCCTTTCTTTGCCGCGTCGTAATACACGTAGTTCGCCTTGCTCTTGTCGGCTGCGTTGTAGAAGTCGGGCATTTCACCCAACTGCTGTGCCCAGTAGCATTTGTCGGTGCGGTTGTTCTGTAGCTTCTTTGTCACCTCGCCGTTCTTGAGCTGCTCGGCGGTTATCTTCGTGCCCTGCGCTATGCCGCAGGCGTTGAGGTAGTAGCAGTTGTTGAGGGTTGTGGTTGCGCCGTAGTAAGCGTCACCTACAAAGGTTCTTGAAAATCTATTCCCATTGCTGCTGCCAAGATATAGGCAGTTGTTCAGAGTGCAGGTGCCTTCCTGACTTCCTACGAATCCCGCCATTTTTTCCTTTCCTGTATCCGTCGTGGCAGTGATATTACCCTTTACAACGCAGTCATCGATGGTAACATTGGCACCGGGTTTTACAGAGCAAATCAAGCCCGCCGCGTCGCATGCGCTAATTAGAATACTGCTCGTGATGTTCACGTTGCTGACACAGTTAGTGAGGGTGATGGTGCCATAGGCACTCATAAGCAATCCAGACAAAAACTTTTCGTTTGAGGTTATCTGCCCTTCGGTGCGCAGGTTTTTGATGGTGGCGCCTTCCACAACGCTGAAGGGAGCTATGTACCCGTTTGAACCGCTATCCCAGTTGAGCTTCAGCGTATATCCCTGTCCGTCGAACATGCCGGAGTACTCATGAGCGTTAGTACCCGCCATCGTGATGTCCGAACCGAGATCGACATTCGCCGTCATCTTGGCGTTGAGCTTGGTCTGTCCGCCCTTCACGAGGTCGCAGAACTCTTTCCAGTTCTCCTTTGATGCGATTTCGTAGCAGTCCTTTTCGGCGAGGTTGATGGCCACGGTCCGGTCGGCATTGACGGTGGTTGAGCCGTTGAAGCCGCCCTCAAAGGCGATTCCGGAGTAATAATGGTGCTCGTTGTAGTCGCTACCCATGAGGTCCTTTGCGGTAAAGGTGGGCAAACCGCCGTGGATACCCTTGCCGTTGGTGGCGTAGCGCGTGGCTTTTACCTGGCTATTGTAGGTAAACTCCACCTTGCGCACCCGCTTGGCGTCGTTACCGGTGAGCAGTGGCTCGGTGTCCTTATTGAGATCCTGTCCCCACACCATGTTGTTTCTGCGGGCTTGCAACTTATACGCCACCTCGCCACTCTTGAGCTGCTCCTCGGTTATCTTCGTGCCCTGCGCCGTGCCGCAGGCGTTGAGGTAGTAGCAGTTCGTGACGGTGGCGTTATTGGCGAAGGTGTTGCTGTCGCCGTTGGTGTTGTCCGCGTTGTTCTCGCCGATGTAGAGACAGTTAGTCAGGGTGCAGGAGCCGTACTGGTAAAATACGAATCCACCCATTCTTTTCTTGCCTTCGTCCGTCATGGCAGTGATGTTGCCTTCGACGAGGCAGTCGGTGATGGCGACCTTGGCACGGCTGTCTATATAAGAAATCATGCCCGCCGCATCGCATATGCCGCCGGTATGACTGCTCGTGATGTTCACATTGCTAGCGCAGTTGGAAATGTTGACGGTGCCATAATAAGCGTCACCAACCAATCCTGACAAATAGTAACTGCTAGACTTGATTGTTCCTTCGGTACGCAGGTTCTTGATAGTGGCGTTGCCCACTTTCTTGAAGGGGGCAATGTCAGAGTCTGAGCCGCCATTCCAATTGAACTTCAGCGTATGGTTCTGTCCGTCGAACGTACCGGCATAAAGATGGGAGGTAGTCCCCACCATTGCGATGTCCGAGCCGAGGTTGATGTCGGCTTCAAGCCGGGCGTTGAGATTAGTCCTTCCCTTTTCGTTGACGAGTTTGCAGAACACCTTCCATTCGTTGGCGTCCTTGATGAGTATCGTGCCGTATTGGTCACGGCGCGCCACGATGATGGTATGCGAGAGGGAGGCCGCCTCGTAGAAATTGGTCTCTTTCTGCGTGAAGGTGATGGTCGCCTCGCCTGCCGTGCCGCCGAACTTGAGATAAGGATTATCGTAGCGGAGGACGGCGTTGTTGCTGCTGGTAACGCTGAAGGACTCATCGTTATAATCAAAATTCTCGCCGCTCTTTGTTTTGCTATTATTGAGATAGTCGCGTATGCTGTAAGAGGTATTGTTGAAAATCACGTCGGGCAGGCCTTCTGAGGTAAAGGTTACGCGGTCGCGTTTCATCGTGACCGTCGTTTTGCACTGCGCTTTGGCACAGTTCTCACTGGCACTGCAAGTGGCGGTGAGAACTACCGTCCCGGGGCGCTTGAACTTTAGGAGTCCGTTCGCGTTGACAGTAGCAATATCGTTGTTGTTCAGCTTGTACCCGACAGAGCCGCTGTGATCATCGTAGTTGGCTTGGGGATGAAATATTGGCATGTAGTACATATCGTACCTGTCCTTCTTGAACCTCACCTTGGGTGCCCTGACATAACCCACGATGATGTCGCGCACCTTGAACTGGTCCCAATCGCGCTTGTTGTGGGCCCGGATCTCGACGCTTCGTGCCGTGGCATCGTACTGGTAGACGACGATGTTGTTGTCGTCGTCATTGAGATTATTCTCATTGTGTCCTTTTATCCCCGAATTCGACACGGCTTCCTTCTCGAAGTAATATTTATAGCCCCCTGTAACGCTGCTGATGCGCTTGATGCCATCTTTGTCGCGATAGCTCTTTCCACCCTCCGTGTCGCGCAGGATAATCCAGCGGATGGAATAGCCGTCGTCGGCCTTTACGGTGATGCGAGAGCCCTTTGCGGGCTGATAGATGGCACCGTTGCCCGAGCTGCCTGAAGTAGTGCAACTACTGAATGTGATTTCCACCTTCCCCTTTCGGAGTGTTGTTACTGTCTTGTGCTTGCCTAATTCGCGTGAGCGGAATGTCTCATAGCCCTCACGACCATAATTTGTCGCCAACGCCGGCAGTGCCAGCACGAGGACAAACAGGAAGAGGCAGAGCCTCTGAATGATGTTTTTTGTTTTCATATAAATTGAAATTAAATATTGCGTTTTGAAATCTGAGTCGCTACGCCGAGAAATCTCCCAAATCTTTCCAAATCTTCCAAATTTATTTGTTCGATTTGTCCAGATTTGTAAGATTTCTGTGCCGCGAGGCACACTCCTTGAGTCGGCTTCGCCGAGACGAGTTGATGAGCCGACAGGCGAGTAAATCCTCCAAATCTTTCCAAATCCTCCAATTTTTATCATTATTAAATTAAGATTGAAAATAAATATTCTTTTGGTTATCGGGGGTATAGTTACCGCGTTTTCCGGAAGACTTCCTTGTATATTTCTGTCCGTTCCCGATTACGTCGTACGAGAAGGTTGATCGTATCTTGGGAAAGGGAATCCAAAAGATGCTTGTGTGCCAAGCCGTCGAACGGTTCTTCAAACGGACGGAGATAATACAGTTTTTCCTTTCGCGTGGAGATTTCGGTGAACTTTTCATCCATATCGACTGAAAAGCCGATGGTTATTTCTCCGGTTTTATTTTTTAAGATGTATACCCAACAGTTCTTTTTCATCTTTGCTGCTCGTTGATTCTGTTGCAAAATTATTCCACGAAGACCAACGGGGTGTCTCATATTTGCAAAAACTTGTATCATATTTGTAATTCGCAAGGAAACTGACGAATTACAGATGCCCGGAACACCTATTCCTTCTCCTCGGCCGAATCCTTTTGCGTTTTCTTTTTTTCTTTGGAAACAGCTTTGTATTCTGAAGGCGACATCCCGAAGAAAGTCCGGAAACAACGATTAAATGTGGCTCGAGAATTGAATCCTGACCTATATTCCACCTCGTTGATGTTCAAGTCGGGATTGTTGGTGAGCAGCGAAGCCGCGTGCCGCAGCCGGTAGCCGTTGATAAATTCGTTGACCGTGGCTCCATCGGCATAATTGCGCACGGCATTGGTGATATAGACGGCATTTGTTCCAATCCGCTTTGAGAGAATGTCGCGGTTCAACTCCGTGTCTTTATAGACTTTCTCTTTCTGCATCAGCTCGCACAGCTGGCGATAGATTTTTCCTTCACGGTCGAGTTCTTCCTCGGGAACGAGCCTTGCCGCGGTCTCCATGTCGCTTTCCGCCTTGCGGTATAATAGAATGGAGTCGTACAACGCCCTGTTTTTACGGCGCAAGCGGCGGGTGTAGATGATGTAAAGTACGACGGTGGCAAGCAGCAATGCCACGATGATGAGTGAGAGATAGAGTCGTGTTGTGATGACCTCGTTCCGGAGTGTGAGCTTGTCAACCTCGAAGATGGTGCGCAGTTCGTCGAGCTGCTTGGCAAGCTCGGTGTTGCGCAGTTTGTCTTTATGTGGGATGATGACTCTGTACAATTCTGCGGCTTCCTTGTATCGTCCGGCCTGCGTGTAGAGGTCGGCTTGCTGCATCTGCACGGTGAGCAAGCTGACGGAGTCGCCGGCGGCAGCCATGATACCCATGTTCTCGTTGTTGCAGGCAATGGCCCGGTCGTACTGTTTTGTGGCTGCATAGTAGCGGGCTTTCACTTGCAGAAGCTTGAATCGGGCGACGGCTTTGCGTCCCTCGGCATATTTATCGGCGAGCTGCAGCAATTCCTTGGCGCGGTCGTAATGGCCTGTTTCCAATTCAGCGACGGCAGTTGCCAGCGTGCAGTAGAGATAGCGTCCGTTGAGCGAGGGTGTGTAGCCTTTTCGCAGGGCTTCGTTCTTGTATTTGTCGATAACCGCTTTCCATTCCGCGCATTTCGTCCTTAGCTTTTCATATTTCCGCAGTCCGTCGAGCGTTTCGCCCAAGACGTTGTAGGCAGAGAGCAATTGTGAGATTTCATCGGACTTGGAAAGGGCGGCGATGCTCTCCTCGATGGTCTTCTCGGCTTCGCGGAAGCGTCCCATAGTCTGATAGATGCATGCCATGCCGTAGGTGGAAGTGCCTAATCCGCAGCTGCTCTTTCTTTTTCGCGCATCGGCATACATCTTTTGCGCTTCAAACAATGCGGTCTGCACCTTGTCTTCGTAGAGATAACTCTCAATCAGCACGTTCCACGCATTGTAGTAATAATCCCATGTGCCGTTCTTTTTCATAGTACTGAGGACTTCAGGCAAATAGTAGCTGATGCTGTCGGTCATCTCGTAGTTGTAATAGCAATACAACTGGGTGACGCGCGCCTGGGCTTCCGCCTCCTTGTCTTTTTGGCGTAAGGATTCGGCAAGATATTCACGGATGCAGCGTAATTCATAGCCCATATTATCTTCGGCAGCTGCCAACCGGCAAAGATGATGGTAGGCCTGCAAAAGTTTTTCTCCTTTGAGGTGCTTCATCTCTTTGCGGATGGAGTCTGCCGGAGTGGCGGCATACATTTCTCCTACGGAGAGTGTAATGACAAACAGCAGTGTGATAAAATGTTTCATTTCCGATATATATTCAGTTTTACAGCTTCATAGACATAACAGGTTTCTTGTCCTTCCCCCCTAAAGTATATCCCGCAGGTAGTGGCAACGACTGTTCTGTTTGAGCTGTTTTCCACCCCTGTCGGTGCCACCAAATATCAGGACAAAGAGGCAGGTGCTGAGCCTGATCCTCTGAAAGATGTCTATTGTTTTCATTTGCCATAATCTCATTCACTTTTTATGAATAACTCTTTTCGCTAATTATGAATTAAAAATATTTCTATGTTTACGTTCTCGTTTTCTCATTTCACATTCCTTTTTGCTGAATTTCGCAAACCTAATAGTGCTCTTCCGAGTAATTCCACAAGAAAAATCTTTGCGAGAGCAGCAAAAGATGACACAAAAATAACATAAAGCGAATTGTTAGTTTAAGGATTATGACAGAAAAGAGCATTTTAAAGGTTTTTCCGCCCCTTAAAAGCCTTAATATCCCCTTAAAAACACTTAATAAAAAGTTTGGGAAAGAGAAAATAAAAACGTATCTTTGCAGTCGTTATAAAAAGTAAAAACGGCAACAATGATCATTCATTCTCTCACAGAAAAGGTATCGGCATTCCTACGGTCGCGCACTACAAACACCATTGAGCGGCACCGGGTCATCGTGTATTTGCTCCACTCCCTTCTCGTTGTTTCCGTCATCTCCTTGCAGTTCATGAGGCTGGGTGGCTCGCACGACTGGCTGCCGCTTTCCATGAGCGGCATACACCTTGCGGCATGCCTTCTTTCGCTGTTGCTCTACCTCACGCAGTGGCTGACACTTTCCAAGGCTTTTTCACTCACGGTGCTCGTGGCGCAGTGTACCATTGCCGTACGCTTCTTTTATTTCGCCACCGTGCGTCCCGACCATTTTCTGCAGCTCATCCTCATCAATCAGGTAACGTCGCTGCTGGCCGTCTTCTTCCTTGTGTTGAGCTTTGTCCGGCTCACCCCCTTTATCGTCTCTGCTATCAGTGTGGTTAGCTACGGTTGTGTGGCTGCCTATCTTCAAGAGCCTTCGCTTTGGCGCCTGTTCGGTTTCTTCCTCTTCGTGCAGTTTTTCCTCTGTGCGCTGGGCGAACTGCTGCGACACAATGTGATGAGCGTGTCGAAGGAGAATACCGACCTACATCACCGTGAGACGGCACTGATGCACGCCGTCAGGCTGAACAGGCAGGAGATAGAGGCCTATCTGCGCATGAGCGGCAACGGCCACCCTTCACCCGAGGACACAGACCACCTGTTTTCCATGCTCAAACCGAAATCGCAACGCAACCTTATCAACGCCGTGCGCCTGCATCTGAAAAAACACTTGATGGATGACTGCAATCTGGGGCACCACTTTCCCTGTCTGACTAAATCAGAAACGGATGTGTGCCGCCTTATCCTCGCAGGAAAGAAGCGGAGCGAAATCGGCCTGCTACTTGACAAAACCGAAAACAACGTTGACGTGACGCGTAACCACATCCGCAAGAAACTCAATGTACCCACTGACCAAGACTTGCAGAAATTTCTCATCAATTTATTGATAGAAAAAGAATATTCGAAAAAGGAGGAAATAAATAAGTTCCTCTACCGGAAACGTTCATATTTATTTATAACATGCCATTATCCGCTTTCCATACAGATTCGGATGATGGCTTCTTGTTTTTTCCCTGTATTTCCCGCTTTTCCCAAAAGTTTTTCAATCTCTTCATATACCTATAATTTAGCTGCTTGATTACAGTATTCACCATATTAAAATTTAGAAAAATGGAATCAAACAGCAATGACAATTATGTGCTGGTATTGGAAGACCGCACGGAAGTGAAGAACGAGAATGATGCAGGAAAGCTCTCAGTAGTCTCTGGCATTGATGACAAGGGCAAACTCCAAACAACGGAAGCCAAAGATGTGCATCAGGCAGCCTTCTTGAAGTTCAACAACAAAGACGGCTTGCTGAAGAACTTCATGACCAATTTCCTCAAGCAGTTTAATGAGCCGTCCCGTTTTGGACTCTACAAGGTAGTGGCTAACAACGTGGAGCAAAGTGTGGCATCCCTCCATACCATGCTGCAGAACCGTGAGAAGCCTGAGAATAAGCAGCAGTTGGCAGACAGTCAGGTGCGCTTTGACGACTTCCTGCCCAAGCAGAAGAACGCCACCGCCATTGACGAGTCGAAGATTGATTGGAAGCAGCTCGACACTCTCGGGCTTACCCGTGAGCGATTGGAGCAGAGTGGAGAATTGGAAAAGATGCTCAATTGGCAGAAGAGCAATCTCATCACAATTGCTGTTCCTATCGGCGACACCACCATCTACACTGAAGCACGTCTAGCGTTTCGCACGGACGATAGCGGTAATATCGGTTTGGCTATTCATCCTCTGAGAAAAGAGCCACAGCTCGACTTTCCCTATATGGGTTACAAGTTCTCTCCCGAAGAAAAGGAGCAACTCCTCACTACCGGTAATCTCGGCAAGACCATCGAGGTAACCCCAAAGAACGGAGAACCGTTTGCCGCCTACGTTTCCATCGATCCGCAAACGAATGAAATCATAGCCCTGCGTGCCGACCGTGTGAACATCCCCAAGGAAATCAAAGGCGTGACACTTTCCGATGCCCAGTACAAGGACCTCGTGGAAGGCAAAGCCGTGAAGGTGGAAGGCATGACTGCCAAGAGTGGTAAGATATTCAATGCCACCCTGCAGGTCAATGCCGAGAAGAAAGGCATTGAGTTCATCTTTGACAATAATCGTGGATTTAAGGAACGCCAGCAGCAGACACAGCAGCAAGGTGTACCTCATAAGCTCTGCGGCTTAGAGTTATCAGAAAAACAGCGTGAAGCCTTGGATAGCGGTCGCACACTATATCTAAAGAATATGGTGGACAAGCAGGGACAACCTTTCAACGCATACGTTCGCATGGATAAGGAACAGAATAGACCACGTTTTTACAAGTGGAATCCTGACAAGAAGCAGGAAACCGGCAAAGAAAAGGTGGTTGCCGTAGCCGAAGAACACAAAACACAGGTAGCCGTGAACAACCACGGCAAGACGAATGAAGCCACCAAACATGTGAACGAACCGCTAAAGACTGGTCAGACACAGCCCACTGCCGCCCAAAAGCAAAAGCAGGACGAGAACAAGCAGAAGAAGTCCCGTGGACGTAAGATGTAACCTTAAAATCAAATCACACTATGACAACTTGCATTATCGCCGAGAAACCCTCGGTAGCCAGAGATATTGCCCGCATCGTAGGGGCAAATAGCAAGCAGGACGGATGCTTGGAAGGTAACGGGTATCTTGTTACTTGGGCAATGGGACACCTCATTGCCCTTGCCATGCCCGAAGCATACGGCTTTTCCGCTTATAAGCGTGAGGACTTACCCATCCGTCCTAATCCCTTTCAGTTAGTGGTACGACAAGTACGCAAAGACAAAGAGTATCACGACGACCCTGTGGCATTGAAGCAGTTAAAGGTGATACGCTCCTGTTTTGATAAGGCAGACCGCATCATCGTCGCCACCGATGCAGGGCGAGAGGGTGAGCTCATCTTCCGCTATATCTATCAATATCTTGATTGCAAAAAGCCTTTCGAAAGACTTTGGATAAGTTCACTCACCGATAAGGCTATCCGTGAGGGGCTTTCTAATCTCAAACCGGGAAGCCATTACGACAACCTCTATCATTCTGCCAAGGCAAGAAGCGAAGCCGACTGGCTGGTAGGTATCAATGCAAGCCGTGCATTGTCTATCGCCCGCAAGGGTGGTTATTCATTGGGACGGGTACAGACCCCAACCCTCGCTATGGTCTGCCGTCGGTATATAGAGAACCGTGATTTTTCTTCCGTACCCTATTGGAAATTATCCGTCCTTACAGAAAAAGAGGGCTTGTCGATAAAAGCCGTTGGCTGTAAAGACTATGAGAATGAAGCATCGGCACAGACTGCTCTCGCTGCACTTCGCAGTCAGAGCCAGCTTACGGTAGAAACGGTCACAATAAAGGTAACGCATACCGCGCCACCACTCTTGTACGACCTTACTGCCTTGCAGAAGGATGCCAACAGACGCCACGGCTTTTCTGCAGACAAAACCCTCTCGATAGCCCAAAGCCTCTATGAGAAGAAAATCACAACCTATCCCCGCACAGGCAGCCGATACATCAGCGAGGATGTCTTCGAGGAAGTACCCGTCCTGCTGCGCAAGATAGGCATGCCACTATCAAATCCGCTTAATCGTCACTCGGTGGACAATACCAAGGTTACCGACCACCACGCCATCATACCGACAGGTGAAACACCATCAGGATTGTCGACAGATGAAGCGACCGTCTACCAGATGGTGAGCAATCGCTTTGTCGAAGCCTTTTCTCCCGATTCCGAGGAAGAGCGTATGCAGGTACGGTTCACGGATGGCACCAACACCTTTACTTGGAAGGCATACCGACAAATCTCTTTGGGTTGGAAAGCCGTACAAAAAGGTAAAAAAGTAGAAGCAGAGATGAAAGAATATGATGACGAACAGGTTTTGTCTTCATTGCCTGGTCTAACGGAGGGAGAGGTTTTGCCACTTGTTTCTGCTGAAATAACCGAGCATAAGACTAAACCTAAACCGCTCTACACAGAAGCGACACTGCTTTCTGCGATGGAGAACGCCGGAAAAGAGGTCGAAAATGCAGAGAGTAAGAAAGCGATGGCAGAGTGTGGTATCGGAACACCTGCCACCCGTGCCAACATCATCGAGACGCTTATTCTCCGTGATTATATCCGAAGGGATAAGAAAGCCATCATACCTACCGAGAAAGGCCTGGCAGTCTATGAGATTGTCAAGGATAAGAGAATCGCCAATGCAGAGATGACAGGTAGTTGGGAACTTGCCCTTGCCGCTATTGAAGCAGGAAAGATGCCATCTGAAAGGTTCGCACAGGGCATTAATTCATACGTAGGGACTATTTGCGAGGAACTCCTATCGCTTTCTTCAGAGCAGAAGTCCTATCCTGTCTACCGCTGTCCAAAGTGCGGACAGCAGAGTGTCGGCATCTATGCCAAGGTAGCCAAGTGCAGAAACAAGGACTGCAACTTCCATATCTTCCGTGAGGTCTGTGGCACGATGCTCTCCGAGGACAATATACGGGACTTGCTGACCACAGGTCGGACACCCATTCTCAATGGCTTGACCAGCAAGGCTGGTAAGAAGTTCACTGCCCGTCTGATTCTGAATGAAGACTATACCACATCCTTTGAATTTGAAAGCAGGAAAGGAAAACAACGAGGGAGATAATCCCGACAGAAACAAAGAGGAACAGAATTGGTCGGGAGGTAGCACGAGTATCTTCCGACCTTTTTCACTTTTCTTTAATTAAAGCATATTACTATGGCATACAATAAGAAAGCAGTCTTGTCGGCCAACACGGAAGCCATCCGTGTCGTGCTGCGCTTGGAGAAAGAACGCCGTGAAGCCACCGAAGCAGAGAAAGGCATATTGCGCGACTATCAGGGCTTCGGTGGCTTGAAATGCGTACTGAACCGATGCGACAGTCCCGATGACATTCGCTATTGGAGCAAGTCGGAGCAACACCTCTTCGAGCCTACCCAAAGGCTCAAACAGATGATTTACCGTGATGCCGTCGATGCCAATACCGCCAAACGTTATTGGGAGAGCATCAAGGCAAGCGTGCTCACGTCCTTCTATACCGATACCCGAATCGTTGCTGCCATTGCAGACACATTCTCTTCGGTAGATGTACCCATCCGTCGATGCTTGGACCCGTCGGCAGGTATGGGAGCTTTTACTGAAATCTTTGCGACAAAAGCCGGTACGGTCGATGCAATGGAGAA